>JALWVW010000315.1 GCA_027079365.1 Campylobacteraceae bacterium
TGGAGGCGTTGAAGTAACATAAGTTTGGGCTCGAGTTTCAGCCCGATCTATTCCCTGCAGTAACCGTTATGGGTGATAATTTCCTATAGAATAAATTATTTAGTTCCTCGAATTTTTATATTGCATGCAGAGTTTACTTTTTGTATTTATCAACAAACTCTTTTGCTTCGTCTAATGTTTTTGGGTATGCTACTCTTTGACCTGATTCATCATAAACCCTTTGAAATGAAAAACCATTATCGAAAAGAAATTGTATTTTTTTCCACTGTTGCTGATCACTCATTTTAGGAACATGAAAATTACGACCAAAATTATAGGCAGTCTGTCCGCAATTAGGACAAATTAGTTCATTTACATATTCAGACGTATCACAATTTCTTTTAAAAGATTTTCGACATTCTAAACACACAAAAGCTGACGTGCGAAGGTAGTCCGTATAGTTCCTTTTTAGATATAATCTTTATTCAAGGAGCATTATATCACCTCTACTGTGTATCATCCCAATTTCGCCAACATACTTTCATCAGTCACACACAAAACTCTACAGCAAAAATGCTATAATACCGCATGAAATCATACCAACAAAAACAAACTATCACACAAACCACAGGCTTTTACTCATGAGCTCTTCCTTTGCTATCCAACTTGCCAATGGCTGTCTTGTCTCGGATATAGAGCAGGAGAACCGTAATACTTTTCAGGCACTACAGCAGCTTGGTGCGCTAGAGGAACAAGAAGGCTTATGGAAGCTGGGATCACTCTATCGTGCAGGCAAGCTCTATCTGGGCAAGGATGGGCGAGGCTATATCGAAGCCCATAGCAAGGAGCAGCGTGATCTACTGGTAGAGCCCGACGACCTCAACGGTGCGGCACAGGATGATATCGTGGTCGCCAAACGGATCATCGCGCGTCGTGGAAGAGCGAGCGCTAAGGTCATGATGGTGATCGAAAAAGCCCATCTCTTTACCATCGGCTATACCCACAGGGATGAGCAGGATCGCTTCTCTATCCTCAATATTCGTACAGGAGAGCCCACCCATGCCATGATGAAAGGGATGGATCTCAAGGCATTCAAGCTAGGCACAGTGCTCAAGATCAATGTAGAGGATGACACAGTGCTGGAGGTATTTGGGCATCTGGATGACCCCAGGGTCGATGAGAAGATCTCGCTGGCTCTCTACAACCGTCAGGATGCCTTCCCACCTGAGTGTACCGAAGAGGCAAAATCAGTGGAGCCAGCAGTCACTGCCTCCGAGCATACAGACAGGGTCGATCTGCGAGAGCTAGATTTTTGTACGATCGATCCTGTCACTGCCAAGGATTTCGATGATGCGATCTATTTTGATCTGGGCAGCTATACCCTCTATGTCGCTATCGCCGATGTGAGCCACTATGTGCCCTTCTTCTGTGATATCGATAAAGAGGCGAAAAAACGGGGGTTCACTACCTATCTGCCTCACAAATCCTTCCCCATGTTGCCACGAGAGCTCAGTGAGAATCTCTGTTCCCTCAAGCCACAGGTAGACCGGCTGGCATTTGTCGCCAAGATAGAGCTGGATCGCAATACACTCAAGCCGATCTCTGAGACATTCTTCGAAGCGATCATCCACTCTAAGCACCGTTTCAACTACGATCAGGTTGATCGCCTCATCGAGACAGGCGGTACGCAGGCAACGGATATCGTCAAGCAACTTTGGAGCTGGCTACACCCTCTCTACAAGATAACTCAAAGACTCCGTCATGAACGCCTAAAAAACGGCTTTGATTTCCGTAGTGAAGAGACCAGACTCAGCCTCGATGAAGCACAACTCCTCAAAAGCACTGAAGTCGAGACAGGCACCCCCTCGCACTCCCTGATCGAAGAGTGTATGCTGCTGGCAAACCAGGCCTCAGCCAAACGTTTCAAGGGAGATGGAGACGGTATCTTTCGTATCCACGAGCCGCCTCAGCTCTCTCGCACCGAAGCCCTGCTCTCGGAACTGGCTGCCATCGGGCTCTATGTCGAGCAGTACGAGGACAGCCCCAGCCTCATCCGTGCCATACAGGCAGAAGCGGACAAGATGGGTCTGGCCGCAGAGGTTGATGCGATGATTATCAAGTCTCTGAGGCAGGCGAGCTATAGTGCCCACAATGTCGGGCACTTTGGACTGGGATTCAAGTTTTATAGCCACTTTACCTCTCCGATCCGTCGTTATGCCGACCTGATCCTCCACCGTCTCATCAAAGCCCAGCTGCAAAAGGATGACGAAGAGATGGCATACCTCCTGCGCAACATCGAGCCGCTCTGTGCCAGAGTCTCTGACCTAGAGAGAGAAGCCACCAAGGCAGAGTGGGACTTCCGAGACCGCAAGTTCGCCCGCTGGGCAGCCACCCAGAAAGGCGCTTTCCTCGAAGCAGAGGTCATCGAAGCCGGAGAGAGCGCCAAAGCAGTCCTCCTGGGCGATATCAAAGGCGTCACTGTGCACCTCAAAGGTGATGGCGTGATGCTTTTTGATAAAATACGGGTCATGATCACTGAAGTCAATATCCCACAAGCCATCATCATGGCCGAACTGGTGAATAAGATCAGCAAAGAACCCATGGAGTTATAATGTACCAAAGAGAATTTGACCAACGCCTCCATCAAGCACTGCCTCATGCTGTGCTGCTCTATGGTGAAAATGAGTATATGCTCGATCACTATACCGATCACTACAAGAGCACATTGGATGCCAAAGAGAGCCTGCTGGCACTCTATCACGATGAGTATAGTTTCGATCAGGCCAAAAGCTATCTCTCGCAGAGCTCACTTTTTGGCGGTACCAATCTCCTGCTCATCCGCCGTGAGAAGAAAATACCCAAAAAAGAGCTCGACATTCTCGTAGCCCTGACACAGAAAAACAGTGACAACTACCTGTTATTTGTCTATGGGGGCAGTGCAGCAGATGCCAGAGGGCTACAGAGCAGCTTCACAGAAAAAAAGGGCGGTGTCTGGGTACGGTTTTTTGAGGCCAATATAGGTGAAGGCATAGCCATGCTCCAACAAAAAGCACAAACCATTGGACTTGATATCGACCACTACGCCCTTTCTCATCTCATGACCCTCCTCAACAACAACCTCGCACTCTGCAGCAATGAGCTACACAAGCTGGCGATCCTGGACAGCAAGATAGAGAGTCGGGACATCGACAGACTGGTCTACTCCACTGCTCCCCTCGCAACAGAGCAACTGCTGATCGATCTCTTTGCCAAGAAGCCTGTTATTGACACTATCTCCCGACTGTTAGAGCTCGGTGAAGATGAGTTTTCTATCCTGCGCTCCACACAGTTTTTTGTGCAGCAGATCTTTCTCTTTCATGCCTATATTCGCCTACATGGACAGCCCAACTCCAAAGAGATTCTGGGCTATCAGCTCCCCAAGCATATAGAGCAGCAGAAAGCCCAGCTGGCACTACGGGTCAAGACCGCTGCTCTGCTCAAGATCTACGAGCATCTGCTCAGTGCCGAACTCAGACTCAAAAAGGGCGGCAGCATCGACAAGGAGAGTCTGCTCTATGGCATCCTGGTCAAGCTGCAGAGCTACCTCTGATGCGGCAGTATTATCCTCATCTGCTTGTCGTGTTGCAGTATGGTCTGATGGCGTTGATGTTTCTTTTTTCCAAAAGTGTGCCAGAAGGCTGGCTGCTAGGACTCTTTATGCTCGGGTTTCTCCTCGGACTCTGGGCTATGGCACATAACAAAATAGGCAACTTCCATATCCGACCAGAGCTAAAAACTGATGCGGTACTTGTCACCACAGGCGTCTACCGTTTTGTCAGACACCCCATGTATCTCTCTGTCGCATTGATGATGCTGGCCTTGCTTATCAATACACCTTCTCCCCTGGAGTATGGTTTCTTCTCCGCTCTTCTG
>JALWVW010000316.1 GCA_027079365.1 Campylobacteraceae bacterium
CATGTCTGAAATAGCTAGCGATATAGGCATTGTTGAGCCAACTCTTGTCACTGTCTACCAAAAATTGGGCAGTCATTCTAGAGAATGTACCGCTGGCACCAAATCCTTGGGAGGCAATGGCAAAGGTTAAAAAGAGCATGGTTCCCAGAACGATACCACCTACATAGGGGTTCCAATAACCGTTATTCTTGTTATTCATAAAAATTGTTTCCTTTTAATAAATATCAAACCTGATATTGATCATGTGCCTGTCTATTGGGACGAGCGTTATGATTGCGATGGGCAGGTTTGATGAGGTGTATTGTGAGTGCATGCGATGGCAAGCAGGGGTCAGTTCAGAAGATACCGAACCCTGTATATTAGCCCTTAAAAAGCCTAGTTGAATGGCTTCTCATACTGGAAGTAGTCCTTATTGAACTTGTAGTTCCATGGCAGACCATCATTTTTCCAGCCATTGACTGTTCTTTTCTTTTCTGCACTTTTGTCACCTTCGGTACCTGTCGTGATGGTATAAGGTTTTTTGTACCCTGCTTTAAAAGCGGCAGTGGCAGCAAATGCACTTCTGTCTCCTGAACGACAAATAAAGATTACTGGATCTTCTTTTGTCAATCCTTTTGCTTTCATGGCTGCATCAAGCTGAGCAATAAGGTTTTTGTTTTTTGCACTCGCGAAACCTTTGCCTTTCTTGTTGGTTCTGCTGTAATCCACATACTTGAGGGGGATATTTTTATCGATATTGGCTGCATGGCCTACAAAATAGAGTTCTTCAGGTGTTCTGACATCTACGAAGAGTATCTTGCCGGGATTGGCTTGCTTCATGTCATACGCCTCTTTAGGTGTTAGATAAAGTCCAGCAGCTGACTGCTTCTTTTTCTTTGTTGGTACATCTGCCGCATTCAGTGTTGTGGTGAACAATCCCACCAAGCTCAAGATCATCATTGCAGATAGTAATTTTTTTACCATTCTGTCTCCTTTTATATAAAATAGTTTTTCTTACTGATAGCATCAGAAAAGATAAATCAAGTATATCAAAATTAGATAAAGATGTGAAGATAATATGGGTATATAAGAAAATTTTATGTATATGCTTCTTTTTGCTACTTTTGACTTATGAATCAGGACTTAGCCGAGAGGAGGGTGCCGCACGCTGAAACCATACCGTGATCTCTCTGCGAAGCGTGGCTTTGGCGCGTGCTTCAAAGTGTGCCTCCATATCGAACTCTGCTGTACCGTATCCCTGTTTATAGGCATCAATAAAGGCTGCATACTGTGATTCTGGCATTGCGGTAATATGGTAGGTGACGGCTTCCAAACCCTCTTTGGCATGTCTGCTGTACTCCGTAAGGTTGATACCACCATAGCGCTTTTGTGCAGGCAGTGTCAGGCTCATTTCCAGATGGGTGCGCATCGAAGCCAGTGTATGCTGAAGTTGGGGGGTAGAGAGGTTGTCGTCCAGCAGTTTAATAGGATGCCGTGCTTCATACCCCCAGCCGCCACTTACAGACAGATCCATGTCAAAGGCACGCCTGATTACCTCTGCTATAGGATCATTAGAAGATATCTGTATAAATGTGGATTGTGTGTTATTCGGCAAATTCCAATTCTCCATAAGCATCAAAGATATTTCTTTTATTTACGACATTGTACATCGCTTTGTCTTTGAATTCGGGTAAGGTTACCTTCTTGGTAATCTCTTCTGCGGGGACATCCTCTTCGATTGCTTTGCTGACGCGTTCTTTGAGGAGTTTGAAGTAGAGGGAGGATTCCTCCATGGCGTGAGAATCGGTGATAGTACCGTGTCCGGGGACGAGCGATTTCCATCCTCTCTTGTTGATCATGGCATGGGCTTTTAGTTGCCCCAGTACTGAGCCATCTCTGTTGGAGGTAAGACGACCATTCATCACAAGATCTCCTGAAAAGATGATTTTCTCATCACTGAAAACGACAAATATATCTTCGGCTGTATGTGCTTTGGTGCCGACAGGTATCAAGGTCAGGGTGGTGCCGCCTATGGTGAGGTTGGTCTCTTTGTTGACAGTCTCATCCAGAGGTATGATTTTTGTCTGGGAAAATATCTCCGGTGTGGTCATTTTCTGTATGCGCACTGTCATCCCTGGCTTGAAAGTGTCATTTTGAAGTTTGGTGCCGATCAGTCTCGCACCAAAGTGCTCCTTGTAATAACTGTTCCCCAGCCAGTGGTCATCGTGATAGTGCGTATTGATCACTGCGCTGACAGGTAGTTTGGCTATCTTGGACATAGCCTTATAGGCTTGTGCTGCAAATTGGTAGGTAGGGCCACTGTCAATGACGATGTAGCTCTTTTGGGTTTTGAGGTAGCAGCTGTTGGACATGAAGCCACCGTTACTTTTGGAGGGTGCCTCCAATTTGCCAAAAAAGCACCAGACATGTTTGGTGATCTGTTTGGGTGTGGTGTGATAGTCAAAAGACCATAACGATGTCATCAAGAGAGTACATAGCGTGGCTATTCTGAGCATTCTCTCTCCTTTGTTATTAATATGGTGTGGCATCAACCCAGCCTCCTACCTGTCTCTCTATGACCTGCGCGATACCGGCCTGCACATAGGTGATATCATTTATAAAATCTTTCTCTGTCCACTTCATGGTCGCCATGGTGTTGCGACAGCCTATGAAGTCTACTTCATATTCCATGAGAGAGCGGATGCGGCTGAGTGTATGGGTGTCATAGTCTTTTTTGAGTGCTCTCATGCCTGGCCCATAGGCAATCACCTCTACTTTGAGTGTGTCACTGGGATAGTCTTTGAGTAGGTTGTAGATCGTTCCGAGCATATGGTTGACTTCATGGACATCTGACATATTGAGTTTCATAAATATCTGCCTAGGATGGTCAAATGAGGGTTTGGGATCACTATACTGCATACCGGCCATGAGGCAGAGTGATGTAGAGATAAGTAGGATTATTTTTTTCATATTTCTCTCCTATGTGCTTATGGTAGGGTGACAGTCTGACCGGGGATGATAGTACCGCCTTTGAGTATCTTGCAATATCTTCCTCTGTGATGAAGGAGAAGTTTGGGAAGCGCAGCGTCAAACTGTGTCAGGTGCTTGCACATTGTACAGTCTTCTGTGATCTCCAGGAGTACATCTCCGATCCGAAACTGTGTACCGTAGATGAAATCATGAGGATCAAAATCCAGCAGAATATTCTCGCCCAGACTTCCCGCTTCAAGCCTGATGCTCTCTTCTTCTGCCATATCATAGGCTTTTTGTCCTACGATCATGACTGTACGCTCCAGATCTTTACCGGCAAATTTATCATCTTTGATACCATGACCTACGATGCATTCCAGTTTTTCTGTGGTGGGGCGTGGGACACTCTGATTGCTTTCCGTGGCACTGTAAATATCTTTGACAGATCCTGCGATAACCATACGATTTCTCCTATTTCTTCTTGCGATTCTCTTCTAGTATAAGCTTCCAGTCGCTGCTATTCCAGCTTCCCGGATAATGATTGATCAGCTTCCCTTCTTTGGAAAGAAAGAAGAATGTGGGTGTAATTCCCTGAAATGTTTTTTGGAGACCAAAAGGAAGCTTCATTTTGTCAATATCGATCTCAATCAATATGAAATCTTTGTTGATAGCTTTTTGTATCTGGGCGGTATCGAGTACCTCTCTCCGCATCTTCTTGCAGAAATGACAGGTGCTGGAGGAGGCTTCGATAATGATACGCTTGTTCTCTTTGATAGCATCTTTGAGAAGATCTTTTTCCTTATAGCCTTCAGAAAGGATGCGCTTTTTCTTGGGGTGTGCTTTTTGCCATGTTTTTTTGTACCCCATAAAGTAGTGGGAAAGGGCTGTGATCTCTTCTGGGGAAACCTTGCCTTTCATGCTTCTTTTTTCTTCATAATACTTTGCAATATTTTCATCACAGATACTGTTTTCATGATTGGGTGCAAAGAGTGCATCCTTGAGATACTCTTCGATCTCCATCTGCTGCATCTCTGGATCACTGGGGTCACCAATGTGTTTGGAGCTGTCCATGATAGCATAGGCAATCATATTGACAGAAGGTGCCTTGAGCTGGAGAAGGGTGTTCTTCTTTTCAAAAAAGTTTTTTTTCAGTGTGTCCGCAGGAATATGTCCGGCATGGCAGCTACTACATTTATCTTTGAATATTTTCTCACCTTCTTTGAACCCAGCATGCAGATGGGTTGCAATAGCGATAAGAAGTAGGAGTAAACCCAGTCTGTCTCTCATAATATGTCCTTGTAAAACTTGCGAATACAAAAAATATTTTGCATTCAAAAATCTTACTGCCAAGCACAGGAGGTTGTGCTTGGCAGAGTAAAAATAGAGTGGGCGTTTTAGGCAATAATGCCAGGGTTCCCTTTGACACCTAAGATATCAGGTGCATCTACTTTGTAATCTTTGCCGATATGCTTAAGGTTCTTGAGGTAGGTTTCTACCGTCTCCCATACAGGTTCCCCTGGGGAGACCGAGCCTACTGTTGACCAGCCAGCCACCTTATATTTCTTGCTGGCTTCAAGCTTCTTGCCGTTTGCCAGTGTGATATTGGTGATACGGCTTCCCATTTTTGCTTTAGGATCGATGGTGTAAGAGAGTCCTCCTGTGCGTACCATATCTCCACCCTGCTGGTAGAAGGGATCTGGATTGAAGAGGTTGTCTGCGACGTCTTCCAGCACTGCCTTGACCGTCTTACCGTCCATATCTTTGGCGTAGGTTTCGGGATAGGTCATTGCTGTTTGCGTTGCCAGGTCATCAAAAGTGATATTTTGTCCAGGCATGAGTGTCGTGCCCCATCTAAATCCAGGCGAGAGTGAGATATCTGCACCCTTGACATCCCTGAGTGCATCACAGATGACTTGATCCCAGCTACCGTTGAAGTTTCCTCTTCTGAAGAGAGTCATTTCGGTCGTAGCAATGACTCTGTTGAGCTCTTTTTCAAAAGGTTTTCTGATGTCTGCCACATATTTCTTCATAGCCTTGTCTTCGGGGATAAGATCCGAGAAGATAGGAAGCAGGGTGAATTTGAAGTCTACGATCTTCCCCTTCTGGATATCCAGATCAAGTACATTGAGAAACTTGCCATTGGATCCTGCGTTACAGATATAGGTGACACCTTTCTTGTTTTTCGCAGGATAGGCCTCAGGCACACCGTCATGGGTATGTCCGCCCATGATAAAGTCAATACCAGTGACGACTTCACCCATCTTCTTGTCTACATCGTATCCGTTATGAGAGAGCACGATGACGGCGTCTGGCTTCTCTTTTTTGCGAATCTCATCAACCAGTTCCTGCATAGGATCTGCATCAATACCAAAGGTCCAGTCAGGGATATTTCTCTGTGGGTTGGCGATAGTAGTGTAGGGGAATGCCTGCCCGATGATGGCTACTCTGGCACCGCCCATTTTCTTGATAGTGTAGGGCTTGAATGCCAAACCGCTGTCTTCATCATAAGAGGGTGCACCGTCAAACAGGGCGTCCTCTTTGACATGAATATTCTGTGCGAGGAACTCTGCATCAAGTTCTTTAACATTGTCCAGAACCTCTTGTGCTTTGTAGGTAAATTCCCAATGCCCTACAGCCACATCTACACCAAGTAGGTTCATGGCACCGACCATATCTTTACCGCGTGTTTGCAGTGAAGTCCAGCTGCCTTGCCAGGTGTCACCACCATCTAGGAGTAAGGTCTTCTCTTTGCCGAAGCTATTTTTGAGGAAGTCTACAACTGTTTTGATCTGTGCAAAACCACCGACTCTGCCCATAGTCTCTGCATGTTTTTCAAAATTGAGGCAGGTGTAAGCATACTCTAGCCGTTTGTTACCCTTGATCCCGAAGTAATCCATGAACTTCTCACCGACAATGTGTGGCGGCTTTCCATAGTTGTCAAAGAAGCCAAGGTTGACGCTTGGCTCCCTGAAATAGACAGGCAGCAGCTGTGCGTGGCAGTCTGTCATATGCATTAGTCTAACATTACCAAAACTCTTGAGTTTATAATAATCCTCGAGCTTCCCGGTATCTGTCATTCTTGTGTGTGAGTTGGCAAAGACAGGTGCTGCTCCCAGCATCGCCATCATATAGACAAACTCTCTTCTACTCATTTTACTCATTCGTTATACCTTTCTTTCTAGTACTTAAAGCCGTCACCAGGTACTGCAAGTTTCCAGGTACTCTCTGCCTCAACTTGTTGTTGAAGTGCTCTGATCGCAAATGAACAACTTCTCCATGCAGCATAGTCTGTCGCCATTTTGTGCGTTTTGACTTTACCTTTTTTCTTGTACTTCAGTACGACTTCTTTCTGTTTGGCTTTGGCTGCCTCTGTAGTTGTTTTGATATAGTTGCTATTGGTGACACCAAGTCGCTTGAACTCTACACCAAGCTTCACTGCTTCTGCATTATACTTGGCAGCAGTAGCAAGTACGGCCTCTATACCATTGGCTTTGACATCACATGCCTGCTTGACATCGAGTTTGGCAGCATCACTGAGTAGGTCAGCATGCACAGTAGTGAAACCCAATGTGCTTAGTCCGGCAATACATAGAATCTTATTGAATGTTTTCATTTTATCCACCTTTACTTTCTAATATCCGGACCATCAATGCCCAGTCCGTTTGACATGTAAGACATGAAGTAAAGTACTTCTTTTGCCCACTTACTGCTTCCTTTATGTGGATTTTCACCCTCATCTTTGTTGCAGCCTTCGAGGCGTCTTTCCAGTGTGCCGAGGTTGCCCCACTTGAGTCTGAAGACAGGGAAGTGTGTGGTGTGACCCAGCAGTGGAGACATATACTCTTTTCTGACACGTTTTCCTGTACCCTGTACATGGCATGTGGCGCAGGAGAGCTTGAGATAACCACGCTGAGTATAGTAGGCTTTCTTACCATTCTCATATGCCTGAGCTGCCTCTTTGGAGTCGATCTTGATAGCTACCTTTTTGCCAGCTTCTTTGCTCTGGTGTGAAAAATAAGCCTCCAGTTTAGCCATGTTACCTTTTTTGATATTCCATTTTTTCTCTCCATTGGCTACCAAACAGTCATTGATGGCCTGCGTGAGAGTAACCACCTCTTTTTTCTTGTTATCAAAGTAAGGGTAATCACCTGCGATATCTGTTTTTGGAAAACACTCTTTGAAGGTTTTTCCGTTGGCAAATTTTTTGCCATAGAGTACTTCGCCTTCATCGATTGCATCTTCGTAAGGTGGCATCTCATTGATATCATCATACTGCTCTCGGCCAATAGAATCATAAGCGTAGGAGCCTTTTGCGAGATCCGCTGCTTTCACCCCTTTTTTAATGACTCTTTTAAGCTCATCTTCTGTGGAGTAAGGAAAAAATGATTTATTTTTCTCAGGATTGCTAAATTTAGCCTCCATATACTTTACAAGAGCTTGTCTGTCTTTTTCTGCCTGTGTATCGAAACTGCCTGCATTCAAGGTACAAGCAGAGATCGCTACAAGTGCAGATATTTTTACAACTTTTAATAACATGGTTTCTCCTTTGTTATTTGTCTAAAGTTACCCTATAAAAAGGTAACCTACTTGATCTTTTTCTTGTCTGTCTTTGTCTTGCCACTCAGGTCTGTCCAAGTGATGACAAGCTCTTTCCCTTTGTTCTCGCCCTTAAATTTGAATTTAAGGTAGGGGTTTTTTGAGAGAAATTGGCTTGTGGAAGCTTCATAGACTACCTCGTCTCCTACTTTTGCTATCACATAGGTGATGAAGTTGGCTTCTTTTCCTTTTTTCTTTGCTTCAGCGTAACTCATCATAGGATGTTTCGCCATGACTTTTGCTGTGGTGATACCGTCTTTCTCTTTTGCTTTTATTCTCATTTCTTTTCCTTTCTCTTAAAAATATTATTGTTTTATTGCGCTATGTATTTGTCTGCTTTTGTGCCTATCAGCCGCCACATCCACCGATGGTGACTTTTACGACCTTGCTGGCTTTATAGAGTTTGCCATCAATCTCAGCGACTGCAACGACAGTACCTGTTTTCTGTAGTTTGATTCTGAGAGAATAATCAGGTATACCATTTTTTGGCACATCAAAAACGGCTACAAGGGACTCAGGGTTAGCATCTTGGAAAAGAGCCAATCTGCTTGCGCCTTCAGCCTTGAGTGTGACAGGGATCACTGCGCCATTCTCTGCGATATCCGGTGCTTTGAGTTTGACTTTACCGTCTTCTACTTTATCCGTACCAAAGAGTGCCTTGATCGCAGCATCTACGCCCGGCTTATCTTTTTCATTTTTTACTTTCCATACATCTACTTTTGTCTCTCTGTAGTTTTGTGCTGAGAGTCCTGCCGGTATCATTGTGGCAGCCAATATACCTGCGCCTAGTCCTAAAAATTTTCTTCTTTCCATGTTTTCTCCTTCTGTATGTTTATTTAATTGTTTTGAGATAAGCAACAAGTGCTTTGATCTGGTGGTCACTGAGCCAACCGTTTTTGCCAAATGGAGGCATTGCCGAGATAGGATTGGTGCTGTATGGATCATAGATCTTGTCATAGAGCGCTTTTTCCGGCCATGAAGACAGGTACTGTAGTTTTGGTCCCAGGCTTCCAGGGTTATTGATCTCTTTGCCATTGACGGCATGGCAGGCAAGGCAGTTGCCCAGCTTTTTGGTATTAAAGATCTTTTCACCCTCTTTTACCAGGTTCATATCGCCTGCAACAGATGCTGTTGCGAGCAATCCACTTACAGCTGATGCGATAAGTAACTTTTTTGTCAAGTTCATTCTTTCTCCTTTGTGTGTTGGACTTGCGGGAGCATGACTCCCTTCGTCTATTTGCTTGCGCCGACCATATAATCTACAATCTCTTTGACGGTAGCGTCTGAGAGATCCATATTGCCACCTTTTGGTGGCATGGCATTGAATCCACTAAGCGCATGTTTGTAGACCACATCCATGCCTTTGGCAGTGACTTTTGCCCAGGCCTCTTTGTCCCCGACTACCGGAGCACCGATCGCTGCATTGGCATGGCAGGCACTACATTTGGCTTCATAGAGTTTTTGCCCCTTGGATACTGTTTTGCTGCCTTCTTCTTTAGGGAGATCCCTCGTAGTTGACATGGCTGGTTTGAAATCTTTAAGTTCAAACTTGATGGGGGTTACCTTGCCATCTTTGCAGCCCTTCATGCATCGTGTTCCTTTGCCGTAGTTTTCCGGATTTTTGAGGAATTTTGCTACCTCTTTGGCACCTACGCCACCATCCACATTGGGATAGAAGCCATCTCTGTTTGGCATTTTGATCTTGAGAAACTTTGCACGATCGAGGACATAGTCATCATCTAACTCTTGTCCATCGATCTCAATCTCATTGACAGAGAGGAGATAGGCGACGAGTGCATAGGTGTCATCATTGGATAGACTTTTTGGATGAGGGAATGGCATGGCTGACTGGATATACCAGAAAAGTGTGCTGGCATAAGGCCAATAACTTCCGATCGTTCTGACTGGCGGCTCATCACCTTTGGCCGCATCTACCAGTTGGTTTTTGAGTGTTCCCTGTCCTCCAGAGAGCGTAGGGTAGCCCTTTCCTCCCATACCAAAGTCACCATGACACATAGCGCACTGATCTGCGAAGAGTTCATCCCCTCGCTCAACAGAGCCTTTTCCTTCAGGTAGGCCAGTGCCATCGGGCATGACGTCTTTGTTCCAGGCCTTGATCTCTGCAGCAGTTGGTGTGCGACCATAGCTGGAGAAGCCTTTTTTGCTCTGTGTGTTGACAGAGTATGCCTGATAGTGGCCATCCTTGGTTGGGTAGATGACTGCTCCGTCGACATTTTTTTCTATTTTCATATCTGCGGCCATGGCACTGCCAACGATCACAGAGAGAGCAACCATTGTTCTTAAAAGTGGTTTTCTAACCTCTGACATGTACATTGTTTACCTCCCCGTTTGCTTTGACTTCCCAGCTGCAGATAGCATTCCTGTGATAGACAGATTCCACACCCACTGCTGCAATCTCTTGATTGATCGTTGGCTGCGTATTGCCTGTGTCATCAGTAGCACGACTTTGCAGTACCAACGGCTTGCCGTCCCATTTGATAATCATACTGAATCTTGTCCATGACTTGGGAAGAACAAGCCCTTTGAGGCTCGCTTCTGTCCAGTTGTCGCCACCGTCCAGTGAGACATCTACATGCTGTATCGTTCCCTGTCCACTCCATGCCAATCCTTCGATCTCTACCACATCACCTTTTTTTAGGTCAGTCCATGGTTTTTCAGGACATGGTGAGGTGATGATGGAATTGACTTCCATTGGCCAAAAGAATCTGATAGCTTTACCACTGGGTTGAAGCATTGTATACTTGGAAGTCTCTTCCTTGGCATGCCAAGGTTTGTCACCAAATTCAAGTCTCTTGAGCCATTTGACATTGAGGTTTCCTTCCCAGCCTGGTACAAGCAGTCTGACAGGATAGCCCTGATCAGGTCGGAGTGCCTCACCGTTCTGTCCCCAGACCAGCATGGCATCATCCATGATCTTCTCAATAGGAATGGTTCGACCCATCTCTGAGTTGTCACTTCCCTCTGCAAGCACCCATTTGGCTTCTGGTTTGACACCGAGATCTTCAAGCAGTACAGAGAGCTTTACGCCCGTCCACTCTGCAGAACTCATCATACCTTTGGTAAACTGGATACTATTAAACTGCGGTCCTCTCCACTCGGCAGAGCCGTTGGCAGGACATTCGATGAAGTGGATTCTGCTTTCGCTTGGATACCTTTTAAGCTGTGCAAGTGTCAGTACGATAGGCTTTTCTATCAGCCCATGGATCATCAGTCTGTATTTGTTGGGGTCAATGATCGCTGTACCACCATGGGATCTGTTGAAAAACAGTCCATTGGGTGTGATGATGCCACCTTCCAGTTCGTGGATGGGACACATAGCTACTGAGGCATACATGTCACCTGAGGAAAGCAGGTCAGTAACCCGCCTAACCACATTATGCTCATACGGGGATCGCTGCCCATATCCATATTTGTCTACAGGAAATCCTAGTTTGACACCCCATTCTGCTTCTTCTGTGATTGCAGCATCGTCTGCTTTTAGTGCGACAGGTGCGACGACACCTGCTGCAGCTACAGACATGAACATGCCCTTGAGAAAGCCTCTTCGGCTATCTGTAGAAACACTGTTTGACGCAAGAGTCACGCTTTTTTCTATTGTCTTACTCAATATACTAACCTCCTTATTAAGTAGTTCGAATAAGATTATGACATAAAATAGCAGCAAAACATAATATTTCTTATTTTTTATGTATAATAATTTCTAATATGTAACAATATGTTACAAATATGTTACAAAAATACTATTTGCTATCTATATTATATACTTTGATGCAATAGGTGAGATATACCTATAAGAAAAAGATCGATAAATGGCAAAAAAAGATCCTGCATGCCCTAAAATTCGGAATGGGTTTAATGTAGTTTTTTGATACAGTAGGAGACTAGAGCAGCACTGACCCCTAGTGTTTTGGCGATCTCTCCTTGGGTATAGCCATCCAGGTATGCTTTTTGCATAGCACAGTTTCGTTCTTCTTTGGAGTGAAGGTCGCGAAAGTAGGTATCTAGGGGTATATCTCGTTCTGTCTTGATGCCCGTCTTGCTGTGTGTGACTTTTTTTCGTTTTTCGTCATCTAGAGCACCAAGCTCATCCTTGGTCAGGTCGGACTGAAGAAATTGTTTCAGTTCTCGTTCGGTATACTTTTCTATCATCAGTGATTTCTGTGCGCAGGGTATGATTGCTTCAGTACCCAAAATAGCTGCACTAAGTGTATGGGGGTAGTCTGCAGGAAAAAAAGAGAGATTGGCTTTGATGGGATCATATTCAATGTATTTGATTGTGTATTCCAAATACTCCTCATGGACGATATACCAGGATTTGTAGCGCCCTTTCCAGAGAGGGCCTGAGCGCTCCTGTTTTCTATTGAAATAGATGGCATAGTTTCCATTGATCTGACGCATAAAATAGGAGAGATTTTCTCGTTTGGTTTCCAGTAGCAGGTGGTAATGATTGTCCATGATACAGTAGTCGTGCAGTATGATATTGTAGGTGTCGCAGGCTTTGCAGACAATGGAGAGAAATTTCTCTTTTTCCAGGATCGTAGCAAAAATATTGGCTTTGTAGACACCTTGATTGGCGACATGATGAAAGCCGATAAGATCTACACGGGGTTGTCGTGCCATAGCGCTACCTTAGATTTCAATTTGATATGATAGCATATTTAATATTTGATACCCGACCCTATGATAGCATCCACTAGAAAAGACCATAAAATCAAAAACTTAAAACATCTGTTTTTTATTTTTCGCTATAATAATCCCAAATCATACAGCGGTATAGATAGATTTTATGGAGATGTTTTGGGATTATTTGATAGATTTTTGAGGTTTTTTGGTGTGGAGAAAACCATACCCATGCGTACATACCGGAGGGTCTGGGCGATAGGGGATATTCAGGGCTGCTATAGTGCATTGATGCGATTGCTGGAGAAAATAGATTTCGATCCTGCGCAGGACAGGCTTTGGATCGCAGGGGATCTGGTCAATCGTGGTTCTGGTTCTCTGGAGGTGCTGGAGTATCTTTATGGTATCAGGGATCGCATTGATGTGGTGCTTGGCAACCATGATATCACACTGC
>JALWVW010000317.1 GCA_027079365.1 Campylobacteraceae bacterium
TTCATCGGTTTCGTCATTGTAGAGCTTGATAAGAAAGCCTTCGTTGAGATTGGAGATGATCTCTGCGGTGATGGTGAGGAGTGTGCCTTCTGATTTTTCTTCTGTTTCCATTAATTAAATTCCTTATTGAGTCTCCAAAAAATTGTCAGTTTCACTCGATAGCTTTGGCAGTCGCAGACGTAAGCGCCCATTTCATGGGTTGGGTGCTCCCTTGTCGCCATCAAGTGAAACCTCAGTTGCAATTATTGAGAACAAAGTATAGCATGGGTGAGATAAAAACATAGCTCAAGTTGATAATGGTTTGGAAATGGATTCAAAAGGAGGATGAAAAGGTACTTGAGCTATCTGTTTTCAAAGGAGAAATTGTATGTGGCGCGGTGGACGAGACTCGAACTCGCGACCCCCTGCGTGACAGGCAGGTATTCTAACCAACTGAACTACCACCGCGCATAACATTTTACTTTGAACACTTACGAAACTAGTTTCGTGAGCCTACTGCTGAAGTAAACACAGCGTTAGCGTAGCTGAAATGGACTTTGTTCATTTCGCGTTTATGAATGGTGGTCGCTATAAGACTCGAACTTATGACATCTACCTTGTAAGGGTAGCGCTCTACCAACTGAGCTAAGCGACCAAAAAAACGAATAAGATACTCTGGCGACCCTTAGAGGATTTGAACCTCTGTGTCTGCGTTGAAAACGCAGCATCCTTGGCCCCTAGATGAAAGGGTCATCTAGTCCAAATAGTCATATATCATTCGTTTCGTGGTGACCCGTCTAGGATTCGAACCTAGGGCCCATTCCTTAAAAGGGAATTGCTCTACCAACTGAGCTAACGGGTCACAAAACCTCAACCGTTTCTGGCTTAAGTGGGCAGAATTATAGCTTATAAGTCTGCCTTTGTCAAGAGTATTTTAGGATTTTTCTAAATTTTTTTCCAAAAGGCTGATGGCGTGTCCTACAGCAGCCTTTTGTACCGCTTCTCTATCTCCCTCAAATTGGTATCTTTCTACCATCATTTCAGTTGGGGAGAGCACTCCGATATAGACTGTACCCACAGGTTTCGCAACAGATCCACCATCAGGCCCTGCGATGCCACTTACCGCAATAGCATAATCGCTGGAAGCTTTGTATTGTATGCCCGTGAGCATCTCCTCTACACACTGTCGGCTCACTGCACCATACTTCTCTAGTGTTCCATTGCTTACTCCTAGCCAGAGATGCTTAATCTCGTTGGAGTAGGTGACACAGCTTCCGTTAAAGATTGCGGAGACGCCAGGGATAGCTGTAAGTGCAGCAGCCACTCTGCCTCCAGTACAACTCTCAGCCATACTGATGGTGTGCTGTTGTGCCTTGAGGATCTCGATGATCTGTTGTAGTTGCTTTTCCATGGAACTATTGTAGCATATTTAGCCCTTTTTCGATATAATCGCTCAATTTTATACAAAGTAGAGACAACATTATGGATTATAAAGAGACACTGCTATTGCCCAAAACAGATTTTCCGATGCGTGGAAATCTTCCGACCAATGAGAAGATCAGATACCAGAGATGGTTCGACGAGGATGTCTACGGACAGATGAAAATAAAAAGAGAAGGCTGTGAGTCATTTACATTGCATGACGGCCCTCCCTATGCCAATGGCGATATCCATATCGGACATGCCCTCAATAAAATCCTCAAAGACATTATCGTCAAATACCACTATTTCCAAGGAAAGTCTGTACGCTATACGCCGGGATGGGATTGTCATGGGTTGCCTATCGAGCAGAAGGTGGAAGAGAAGATAGGAAAAGAGAAGAAAGATACCATGCCAGTCGCTGAGTTCAGGGCACTCTGCCGTGATCATGCGACTACTTTTATCGACTTGCAGCGTACAGGGTTCAAGAATCTGGGTATTCTCGGTGACTGGGACAATCCTTATGTCACGATGGATTTCAAATTTGAAGCCAATATCTACCGTACTCTCTGTGAGGTAGCCCAAAAAGGCCTACTCGTAGAGCGGAACAAGCCAGTCTTTTGGTCATGGGCGGCCGAGTCTGCTCTGGCAGATGCTGAGGTGGAGTATCAGGACAAAGAGGACTACTCGATCTATGTGGCCTTCGAGATGAGTGATGAGGCAAAATCTGATCTGGATCTGCCTGCCAAAGCAGCGATGGTGATCTGGACGACCACCCCATGGACACTACCAGCGAATACAGGTATCTCGCTCAATCCAGAGGAGAACTATGTGCTGACCACAGATGGCTATATCGTAGCACAAAGCCGTCACGGCGCACTGATAGAAGAGGGTGTGATCGGTGGTGAAGTAGCCGCTGCGATCCCTGCAAGCAAGTTGGAAAAATACAAAGCCATCAATCCACTCAACGGCAGAGACTCTACGATCATCCTTGGAGAGCATGTGGAGCTCACAGGGGGTACAGGTGCAGTACACACGGCTCCTGGGCATGGCGAGGATGACTACTTTGCGGCACTTAAGTACGGACTGGAAGTACTCATGCCAGTGGATGACAAGGGATGCTATGATGAGAGTTTGATAGGGCATAAGCTTCTGCCAGATCCTAAGTCCTTTGTCGGGATGCATGTGTTTAGGTCCAATGAGCCGATCTTGGAGCTGTTGGGGGACAGCCTGCTCAAGGTAAGCAAGTTTACCCACTCCTATCCCTTCTGCTGGAGAACAAAAAAACCCGTAATCTACCGTGCGACCAGACAGTGGTTTATCGCGATAGATCAGCCGCTGGAGGGACAGGGCGAGACACTGAGAGAACTTGCCACCAAGGGGATCGATGAGACGACATTCTACCCGGACTGGGGACGCAACCGTCTAGGCTCCATGGTAGAGGGCAGACCTGACTGGTGTATCTCCAGACAGCGTACCTGGGGTGTGCCGATCGCATTCTTTAGGGTCAAGCAGACCAAAGAGGTGATCTTCGATGAGGCAGTGTTGACCCATGTGGCAGGCATCTTCGAGGCGCATGGCTGTGACGCATGGTATGACAGAGAGATTGCCGACTTACTTCCGGCTGACAGCGGATACAACCCTGAAGACTTAGAGAAGGTCAATGACATCCTCGATGTCTGGTTCGACTCTGGCTCTACTTGGAATGCGGTACTCAAGAGTGGTAACTACGATGCAGGGCAGTTCCCTGCAGACATGTACCTAGAGGGCAGCGACCAGCACAGAGGCTGGTTCCAGTCTTCGCTCCTGCTAGGCTCTGCGGTTAATGGCTTCCCTCCGTACAAGTCCGTACTGACTCATGGCTTTACAGTCGATGAAAAGGGCGAGAAGATGTCCAAGTCCAAAGGCAATGTCGTCGCTCCTCAGAAGGTCACGCAGCAGTATGGCTCAGAGATCCTGCGTCTTTGGGTCGCACTCTCAGACTACCAAAGCGATCTCAAGATCTCTGATGGTATCCTCAAGCAGACAGCAGAGCAGTACCGAAAGATCCGAAATACCTTCCGTTTCCTGCTTGCCAATGTGGATGACCTTGATATGCTCGTAGCACCAGAGCAGTATGGAGAGCTGGATCGTTGGATACTGCGTAAGGCAAGGGCAGTGTTTGCCTCGGTCAAAGAGAGTTTTGATGCGTATGATTTCCTCAGAGGATTCGCCACACTCAACCACTTTTTGACCAATGAACTCAGTGGTATCTATATGGATATCTGTAAAGACCGCCTCTATACGGAGAAAAAGGATGCTCCTGTACGCCGTAGTGCACAGTCAGCCATGGCTGTGATCTCCAAGAGCATGCTGGCATTGGTCGCTCCAGTGCTTACCTATACTGCCGATGAGATCCTCGACTATGCCCCTGCGATCTTCAAGGGTGAGATGGC
>JALWVW010000318.1 GCA_027079365.1 Campylobacteraceae bacterium
CGCCAAGGGTGTAGAGAAACTCAAGGATGGCTGCGCTCTCAACCATGTGGCACCTACCGTGCTGAAGCTTATGGGGCTTGAGAAGCCCGAAGAGATGGATGAGGCACTTTTCTAACTCTTTTTATTGTAATAGCATCGTACTACTGTAACTATTGGGCAACCCTTTTGTGCTATCATGGCCATATCAATTTTTAAGGAGTTTCTATGAGTAGGATACTGTTTATAGCAGGTGATTTTGTTGAAGACTATGAAGTCATGGTTCCTTTTCAGACCCTAGCTGCTGTCGGGCATGAGGTTGTTGCTGTCTGTCCTGACAAAAAAGCAGGTGAAAGTATCAAGACGGCCATCCATGATTTTGAGGGGGATCAGACTTATACAGAAAAGCCTGGTCACAACTTCTCACTGAATGGTTCTTTCGATGCGATCAAAGCAGAGGATTTTGATGCATTGGTGCTTCCCGGAGGCCGTGCACCTGAATACCTTCGCTTAAATGAAAAGGTACTGGACATAGTCAGGCATTTTTCTGATACTAACAAACCAATTGCTGCTATCTGCCATGGTGCGCAGATCTTGGCTGCTGCCAATGTGCTGGAGAACAGAAAATGCTCTGCCTATCCGGCATGTGCACCAGAAGTATCTAGGGCAGGGGGAACCTATCAGGAGATAGAGGTGGTTGATGCCTTTACAGATGGCAATCTTGTAACAGCTCCAGCATGGCCAGCACATCCGGCATGGTTGTCGCAGTTTCTGGCGCTACTTGGTACTAAAATTACACTTTAGCGCTATCTTCCAGAGATGTTCTTTGTTCAAAGGGAGGCCGGGATGCCTCTCTCCCCATAGCACAAGCAATAACTCAGTAGTATCATAATACCTGATACGGGGAACACTTTGAGATAGCCTATGCATAGCATCACTTCTGCATTCCCCCAATAAGGCAATAAAAAGAACATCTTTGCTTTGCTGTGCGACCTTCTTTTCTCATGTTTAAACTTTTTTTGATACTATGGATATATCTAACTGATTTACCGTGTGTTGTGCATGGCTTGGAGGAGCGTGTAGGTCTCATGGGTAAAAAGGAATACAGTATTAGGAGGCGTATATGAATGAAGGATGTTATCCATGCAAGGAGGGTCTGTATGATCCGACATTTGAACATGATGCATGCGGGGTGGGTTTCGTGGCGCATCTCAAGGGAGAAAAGTCTCATGAGATCGTGTGTAAAGCATTGGAGATGCTTGCCAACCTGGAGCACCGTGGGGCAGTAGGTGCAGAACACAACTCTGGTGATGGTGCCGGGGTATTGACACAAATGCCGGATGCCTTTATGCGCAAAGCAGCAGCAAAAGCAGGCATCAAAGAGCCACTGCCACTTTTTGGTGAATATGGGGTGGGGATGGTCTTTATCCCTCGTGATCCGGATGCCTACAGTGAGACGCAGAGTATCGTTGAGCAGTGTATCGAAGAGATGGGACAGGAGTGCCTGGGGTGGCGCAGAGTACCCACACACAACGACTCTCTGGGGGAGATGGTCAAAGGGGTAGAGCCTATCGTCAAGCAGGTCTTTGTCAAAAAAGCAGAGGGGATAGATACCGAAGCCTTTGAGCGAAAACTCTTTGTTATTCGCAAGTATGCACAAGCCAGAGTGACCGCTTCACTGGTGCGTGGTACAGGCTATTTTTATATGACCTCCATGTCCTATAAGACCATTGTCTACAAAGGCCAGCTCATTACAGAGCAATTGCCTCTTTACTTTGCAGATCTCAATGATCCTGATTATGCCTCTGCTATCGTACTGGTGCACAGTCGATTTTCTACCAATACCTTCCCTTCCTGGGCACTGGCACAGCCTTTTCGCTATATCGCACACAATGGAGAGATCAATACCCTCCGTGGCAACATCAACTGGATGCGTGCCAGACAGTCACTGTTGCGCTCCAAACTCTTTACTGCCGATGAATTGGACAAGATCTATCCCTATCTTATCAATGAGAAGAAAGGAAGTGACAGCTCGGTACTGGACAATGTGGTGGAGCTGCTGACCTTGGCGGGGCGCAGCTTGCCCCATGTCATGAGTATGATGATTCCTGAGGCGTGGAAGCAGGAGGAGATGGCAGCGAACCGCAGGGCATTTTATGAGTATCATGCGACCTTTATGGAGCCTTGGGACGGTCCGGCTTCTGTAGCATTTACCGATGGCAAACTGGTGGGTGCGACACTGGATCGAAATGGCTTAAGACCTTCTCGCTACTCCTTGACCAAAGACGATATCTTGGTGATGGCGTCCGAACAGGGAGCGCTGGAGTTTCCTCCCGAAGATATCGTACTCAAGGGGCGATTACAGCCGGGCAAGATGTTTTTGGCAGATCTGGAGCAGGGGCGTATCATTCCTGATGATGAGATCAAAGACCAGCTTGCTGATGCCTACCCTTATGAAGAGTGGATCGCCAAACAGAAGATCAACCTAGATGATCTGCCACTCAATGAAAAGATTCATCAGCCCAATCATGAAACGGTCTTGCAGCGACAGAAATGTTTTGGCTACACGATAGAAGATCTCAAGACGGTGATTACGCCTATGGCAAATGATGCTTACGAGGCCACGGGATCCATGGGTAATGATGCGGCACTGGCGGTGCTCTCACACAAGGCGATCAACCTCTATAACTACTTTCATCAGCTCTTTGCCCAAGTGACCAATCCTCCGATTGATCCTATCCGTGAAGAGTCAGTGATGAGTCTGACCTCCTATATCGGTTCGCAGGGAAACCTCTTTCAAGAGGTGGATGAGGAGCGAAACTTTATCAAACTCTCTTCCCCGATTCTTACCAACGAGCAGCTTGCCAAATTGAAAGGGGTGGACAGCTTCAGCTTCAAGGCAAAGAGTATAGAGATACTGTTTGATGCGCAGACGGAAGGGGATCTGGAGCGTTCTGTAGAGCGTATCAAAGCTGAGGCAAGTCAGGCGATCAGGGAGGGGTATCAGGTACTGATACTCTCGACCAGAGGCGTCAATGCAGAAAGGGCACCTATACCTACGCTTCTTGCGACCTCTGCAGTGCATCAGCATCTAATTGCAGAGGGCACGCGTACCAGCTGTGGGCTCATCATTGAGTCTGCCGAGCCCAGAGAGATCCACCATTTCGCGACACTCATCGGCTATGGTGCCAATGCGATCAACCCTTTCTTGGCATTTGAGACGATCGAAGATATGCGCAACAGAAAGCTGATCCGTGCAGATCTCAGCCATGACGAGGCGGTAAGCAACTATATCACTGCTGTAGGCAAGGGGATTTACAAGATCATGTCCAAAATGGGCATTTCCACGATCCGATCCTATACAGGTGCCCAGATATTTGAAGCAGTAGGATTGGGTGAATCACTGGTAGAGAAGTATTTTAAGGGTACTCCTTCCAGGCTTGGCGGCATTGATATCGCTACGCTGGAGAGAGAAACACTGCTATGTCATGGGTTGGCATATCCCAACTACATTATAGAGTCCAATGGTCTGGGTGTAGGGGGTCAGTATTCGTTCAAGCAGCGAGGAGAGAAGCATCTACTCACGGCAGAGAATATCTTTCTGCTTCAGCAGTCTACCAGAACAGACAGCTATGATACCTTCAAGCAGTACTCTCAGATGATAGATGTGCCCAATGAGGATTTTGTGACCTTGCGAGGACTGCTGGAGTTCCGCAACCAAAAGCCTATTCCGCTGGAGGAGGTGGAGCCAGTAGAGGCGATCATGATCCGTTTTGCTACCGGAGCGATGAGTTATGGTTCGATCTCCAAGGAGGCACACGAGACGATGGCAATCGCGATGAACAGTATCGGTGCCAAGTCCAATACTGGTGAGGGAGGCGAGGATGCCAGTAGGTTTGGTACAGAGCGTAACTCCAAGATCAAGCAGGTAGCATCAGGCAGATTTGGTGTAACAGCCAACTATCTGGTCAATGCCGAGGAGATACAGATCAAGCTGGCTCAGGGTGCCAAGCCTGGAGAAGGAGGACAGCTGCCCGGATACAAGGTTGATGAGGTCATTGGTGCGACAAGACACTCCACGCCGGGTGTAGGGCTCATCTCACCACCACCTCACCATGATATCTACAGTATCGAGGATCTCAAACAGCTGATCCATGATCTCAAAAATGCCAATATCCATGCCCGTATCAATACCAAACTGGTCTCAGAGGTAGGGGTCGGCACCATTGCGGCAGGGGTTGCCAAAGCCCACTCTGATGTGGTGCTGATTTCTGGCTATGATGGGGGGACGGGTGCCAGCCCGCAGACTTCGATCAAGCACGCCGGTCTTCCGTGGGAGTTAGGGCTCTCCGAAACCCATCAGACACTGGTCAAAAATGGTCTCAGAGGCAGGATCGTCGTGCAGACAGATGGACAGCTCAGGACAGGGCGTGATATTGCGATCGCCACACTACTGGGGGCTGAGGAGTGGGGGATTGCAACCAGTGCCTTGATTGTAGAGGGGTGTATCATGATGCGTAAATGTCATCTCAATACCTGCCCTGTAGGGATAGCGACTCAGGATCCGGAACTGAGAAAAAAATATACAGGTAAGCCGGAGTATATTGTCAACTTCGTCAAATTTCTTGCGATGGAGCTGCGAGAGATCATGGCAGAGCTTGGGTTCAGGACGGTCAATGAGATGGTGGGGCGCGTGGATAAACTTGGCGCCAAAAAAGGGATCTCTCACTGGAAAGCCAAGCATCTGCATCTGGATAAATTACTGCATCGTATGTATGTCAGAGAAGAAGACAATACCTACAAGAGTATGGAGCAAAATCATGGTATTGAAAAGGCACTGGACAATACGCTGATCGCCTCATTGAAGGGTGCGATTGATACCAAGACTGCCATTCGCAAAGTGATTACACTTCGTAACATCAACCGAACCGTCGGCACCATGCTTTCTGCCTATATGACCAAGCGCTACGGTGACGAGGGCTTGCCTGATGATACGATCACTATCAAGGCGACTGGCTCCTGCGGACAGAGCTTTGCCGCCTTTGCCAACAAGGGGTTGACCTTTGAGGTGGAGGGGGATGCTAACGACTACTTTGGCAAGGGACTTTCAGGTGCGAAGCTGATACTGTATCCTCCTAGAAACTCCACCTTTGAAGCCAACGAAACAGTTATTTTGGGGAATGTGGCACTGTATGGTGCAACCAGAGGAGAGGCATACATCTATGGGCTGGCGGGAGAGCGCTTTGCAGTGCGAAACTCGGGTGCCCATGTCGTAGTGGCAGCAGTAGGAGATCATGGTTGCGAGTATATGACTGGGGGTCGTGTGGTGATCCTTGGTGAGATAGGGAAGAACTTTGCGGCGGGTATGAGTGGGGGTATTGCCTACATCTATGATCCCGCAGGCAGTCTTAGCAGTCGTATCAATGAAGGCATGGTCGATCTCGATCGCATAGAGAGTGAGGAGGAGGCAGCTGAGGTCAGAGCTATGATCGAAAGCTATATCCAGCATACAGGTGCCAAGGAGGCAGAGGCGATATATACTGACTGGGAGCAGTCCAAGAGAGCGTTTATCAAGGTGATGCCTAGAGATTACAAGCGGGTTCTTCAAGAACAGGCAACCAAAGCAGAGGAGGTGTAAGATGGGAAAGATTACTGGATTTAGAGAGTTCGAACGAAAAAACTTCTCACTTGCACCGGTAGAAGAGAGAGTGAAACACTATCAGGAGTTTGTCATCCCCTTGGGTGACAAGGATATCAATGAGCAGAGTGCCAGATGTATGGACTGTGGTATTCCTTTTTGCCACAGTGGGTATGGCTGTCCGGTGGGCAACCTGATCCCCCTGTTTAATGATATGATCTATCGCGGTGAATGGGAGAGTGCATTCAGGAGTCTGATGAGCACCAACAATTTCCCTGAATTTACCGGCCGTATCTGTCCAGCTCCTTGTGAACATGCCTGTGTACTTGGACTCAATCAGACAGCCGTGGGAATCAAGAGCATAGAGTATACGATTATCGAAAGGGCATATGAAGAGGGATGGATGAAGCCACTGATCCCCGCAGTCAAGACAGGCAAACGCGTAGCAATCATCGGAAGTGGGCCTGCCGGACTGGCGGCTGCAGATCAGCTCAACAAGGCAGGGCATACAGTCACTGTCTATGAAAAAGAGAAACGCATTGGTGGATTGGTGCGCTACGGAATCCCCAACTTCAAACTAGATAAACAGAAAGTGGTGCAGCGCAGGGTTAATATGATGACTGAAGAGGGAGTGATCTTTGTGACCGGTGTCGAAGTTGGTGTGGATCGTTCTGTATCAGAGATCAAAGCACAGAATGATGCCGTGCTTGTCGCGACAGGAGCAGGCAAGCCACGGGATCTGCCTATTGAAAATCGTGATGCAGCGGGCATCCACTTTGCGATGGCGTTTCTTTCTCAGGCAAACAGCCGCATTGAGCGAGAGATGATCGCTTCAGAGGATGAGATACTTGCTACGGATAAGCATGTGGTGGTGATAGGAGGCGGTGATACAGGCAGTGACTGTGTGGGCAATGCTATCCGTCAGGGGGCTACCAGTGTGACACAGATCGAATTGATGCCGCAAGCACCTGCTGAGCGTACAGCTGAGATGCCCTGGCCGACCTATGCACGCATATTTAAGCTCTCCACTTCTCAGGAAGAGGGGGCTACCACTGACTTCAAGATGGACTTCAATGTGCTCTCCAAATCTTTTATCAAGGATGATGCAGGCAGGGTCACAGGGATTAACTGTGTCTATATCGCGTGGGAGGGCAGGAGCTTCAAAGAGATTGAAAGCAGTGATTTTGTTCTCAAGGCCGATCTTGTACTGCTTGCGATGGGATTTCTGGGCCCACTGCAGGAGGGTGTGATCGCGGAGCTTGGGCTGGAAACGGATGAACGAAGCAATATCAAGACGAAAGGCTTTGCCACTTCTGCAGAAGGGGTATTCTCTGCGGGAGACTGCCGCAGAGGACAGTCACTGGTCGTCTGGGCGATTCATGAGGGGCGAGAGTGCGCAGTAGCAGTCGATGAGTATCTGACAGCTCACAAGAGTATGCTCAACAAAAGGGATGCATCGTTATGCGAGATCTAGTACTGGTACTATTGGGTGCTGTAGTGATGTTACTTGACAGTGGATGTGCTTCCAAGAACCAGCCAAACAGTTATACTGCGTTTGCTAAGGAGGGATATGCCTCCTACTACGGTGCACAGTGGCATGGCCGCACCACGGCCAATGGAGAGCGGATGGATATCCATGCTATGACCGCAGCCCACAAAACACTACCATTTCATAGCCGTGTACGGGTAACAATGCTTTCTACAGGCAAGAGCGTCGTTGTCCGCATCAATGACAGAGGGCCTTTCGTCAGAGGGAGGATCATAGATCTGAGTGATGAGGCAGCAAGGCGTATCGGGTTACTGGGAAAAGGGGTGGCAAAAGTACGGATCGAGGTGTTGGATTAGCCTACCCCAAAATCATTTATGTTACAATCACATACATTTTATTTAGGGGTATAGCCATGAAGTTTTCAGGAAGTAATGTATTGGTCACAGGCAGTAGTAGGGGTATCGGAGCGGAGATTGCCAAAGGGCTGGCGGCGCAGGGACTTAAAGTCTGGGTCAATTACCGCAGTGGCGAGGCAGAGGCAGAGGCGGTGAAGTCGGAGATTATTACAGTAGGCGGAAGTGCCGAGGTGATAGGCTTTGATGTTAGCAACGAGGAGGCATTTGTTGCAGCGGTCAAGCAGATCGTAGAGACAGATGGCGCACTCAGTTATCTGGTCAACAATGCCGGTATCACCAAGGACAAGCTGGCAATGCGCATGAAGACCGAAGAGTTTATGGCAGTGATCGAGGCCAATCTTCTCTCCACTTTTATAGGTTGCCGTGAAGCGGTCAAGAGCATGAGCAAAAAGCGATTTGGGGCAGTAGTCAATATCGCTTCCATTGTGGGTGAAACAGGCAACGCAGGACAGACCAACTATAGTGCCTCCAAGGGCGGTACGATCGCCATGACCAAAAGCTTTGCTCAGGAAGCAGCCTCCAGAGGTATTCGGTTTAACTCTGTGACCCCTGGCTTTATCGCTACAGAGATGACTGAAGTGCTGAAAGAGGAGATCAGAGATGCCTTTACTGCGAAGATCCCTCTGGGAAGATTTGGCGAGCCGAGTGAAGTGGCAGATGCGGTAGCCTTTCTACTGAGTGACCATGCCAGCTACATCACTGGAGAAACCCTAAAAGTAAACGGCGGAATGATGATGTAATTTTGACTTTTCTTTGACTTTTCTCTGATATACTTTGATATCTCCAAAAAAAGGTTCAAAGATGAGAATCAGTAAAGATGCGATTGTACGAGAGGTGATAATCGATACTGTGAGTTTGCTGGCAGTTGCGGCACTGATAGCCATATTCTAGACAAACGCTAGACCCCTTATTTCTCCTCCTTTTTCGGCAATGTGCCGGAAAGAGTGTTAGAACTTCTCTTAACCGTTCCAGTAGTATCCTTTTGTTAAAATACACTATTGAACTCTCCGAAAAATCGCCGGTTTCACTCGATAGCTCCGGCAGTTGCAAACGCAAGCACTCATTCCATGGGTTGAGTGCTCCTTTGTCGCCATTGAGTGAAACCTCTGCCGGCAATTATCCAGAGAGTTCCATTAATTATCCAAAGGTATATAATGGCGAACAGAATCCTTCTTCTGGAAGATGACAGACTTTTCAGTGAAACACTTCAGGATTTTTTAGAGGAAGAGGGGATGGTGGTGCAGTGCGCCCTAGATCCCCATACAGCGCTTGAATTGACCTATAGAGAAAAGTTTGATCTCTATCTCTTTGATGTGAATTTGCCTTTTGAGAGCGGCTTTGATCTTCTGGAGAGACTAAGAGAGAGCGGGGACAGGACACCTGCTATTTTTCTTACCTCACGAGAGGACAAGGCGTCACTGCATGAGGGGTTTTTGCGAGGAGCGGATGATTATCTGCGTAAGCCTGTAGATCTGGAGGAGCTTTTGCTTCGTATACATGCGGTTATCCGAAGGCAGACGAGAGAAGAGGTGCTGCATATAGGCAGGTATCAACTTGACTTTTTTGCAAAGAGATTAACCGATAGTCAAGGGGAGCAGGTGGAAATTGGACGAAAGGCGGTTGATCTTTTGGTACTGATGCTGGAGGCAAACGGTACAGTGGTCACTACCGAGAGAATCAAGGAACATCTCTGGGCTGCATCGCAGGCTGCCAGTGAAGGTGCACTGCGTGTCTATATCACACAGATCAAAAAGATATTTCCTTCCGCTGTCAAAAATATGCGTGGGATAGGGTATCTCTTTGATAGAACAAAGGTTTCCTCATAAAGCGGTCACTGGGCATCTCACTGTTTCTCTTTTTTGTCATCCATTTGCTTCTGCTGTTGCTGCTCTATTGGTTTTTGGCAGGGCAGGGGTTTACTGCAGTCCATTTCATAGGTGGGGCGACCCTCTTTCTTTTTGCCTCGGCACTCTCTACCTATATCGTACTGCTGGATATTCTGGAGCCCAAAGCGCAGCAGGATGAGCGACTCTCACATCTGACCAGAGAGATCCTACATGAGATCAATCTGCCTATCGCTACGATAGAAGCCAACCTTACCATGCTTGCAAAAAACAATATGACACCTAAAGAACAGAAGCGTACCGATCGTATCAAGGCAGCGCTGGAAAGACTCAGAAGGCTTTATACGGAGCTAGCCTACAGCATCAAAAAAGAGATACTTCCCGTAGAAAAAGAGCACTTTGACCTCAAAACAGTACTGGAGGAGAGAGTGGCGATACAGAGAGAGCTGGGGCGAAACCCTTTTCTCTTGACACTGGAGTCCTGCATGATAGAGGCAGACAGGATCGGCTTGGAGCAGGTGATAGACAATATCATTGAAAATGCCATGAAGTATTCTCAGATAGAAGCATCTATCGAGGTGACACTGCGCGCGAGTCGGCTTATGATCCGTGATCAGGGTAGGGGTATGGATGCCAATCAGATCCTACATATTTATGAACGCTACTATCAAGGAGACAGGAGCCAAAAAGGAGAAGGTATCGGATTGACACTGGTCAAACGCTATTGTGATGAGGCAGGCATAGGGATTAAGATCCATTCTGAACTGGAAAAGGGCACTACGGTGCGTTTGGATTTTGATGCAGTCACACTACGGTAATGATGAGAAAGGTATAATAATCCTATGAAAATACTATTACTAGAAGATGATGCAGTGTTGGCAGAGAGTTTGGTGGAATACTTGGAGCTGGAAGGGTACGAGGTGGAGAGTGTTCCTAGTGGAGAAGAGGTGTTTGAGCGCACTTTTGCACAGGTGTACGACCTTTACATTCTGGATATTAATGTCCCCGATATCAATGGACTGGAGGTGCTCAAAGCACTCAAGGATGCGGACGATCCGACACCTGCGATCTATATCTCGGCCATGACAGATATCAAATCCATTACGCAGGGTTTCAAAGCGGGGGCGATTGATTATCTCAAAAAACCTTTTGATCCAGAAGAGCTGCTGGTGCGACTCCAGCACCATCTTAGACCCAAGGAGGAGACCGTAGTGTATAGAGATCTTCTCTATTTTCCCAAGAATGGCAAGGTGAAGCTTCGAGGGGAGTGCTTCTATCTCAGCGAAATACAGAAAAATATCTTTGACAGGTTGCTGCAAAGCATGGGGGATATCGTCTCTTCCGAAGAGTTGATGGCATTCATGGAAAGACCCAGTCCTAATGCCTTGCGTGTCACGATGACCAAGCTGAAAAAGAAACTGGAGATAGATATCAAGAATGTCCGTAGTCAGGGGTATACGATTGAGGCGTTATGAGCTTGAATCCCTGATCAAAAGTTTTTTACTGTTTTTTATCCTTATGCTTTCGCTCTATCTTCTGTCGGAGTGGCAGAATTACAAAGCGCAGGTGCGTCAGCTCGACAACACAATCCTGAACGAGATGCAGGTATTTAGCTATAAGCCGCTTTCGGGTGAATTTGATGTCAGTTTTGTACCACACAAAGAGGGTGTTCAGCGCACACTTACTCTCTATAAAGAGGAGAATACTACCTATGGGCTTTTTGAGATCCCGGGGAGCAAAAGCTATCTGCTGAAAGTCTCACTTACCCAGGAGAAGTATCGGCAGAGGCTGGATGCCCTCAAGGCAAAAATCCTCGATGCACTCTTTTGGTATGTGTTGCTGATTGCTATAGTTTCTCTGCTGTTGGCCTACTATACACTCTATCCACTCAAAAAAGCACTGCAGCTCAATGAAGAGTTTGTCAAAGACATACAGCATGATATCAATACTCCACTGAGCGCACTGCTACTCAATCTCTCACTTTTAAAACGGCGTTTTGGAGAGGATAGAGGGTTTGAACGCATGACACACAGTGTAGAGACCATACAGAACCTCCAGTCCAATCTCAGTACATTTTTGCATGGACAGACACAGGAGATGGACTATTTCAATCTTTATGATCTTTTGGAGGGGAGAATGGAGTATTTTCGTGTACTCTATCCCCAGATCGCGTTTTCTCTGGATGTAGACAGTACCGTATCACTCTTTACCAACAGAGAGGGCTTTATGCGTATGATTGACAACCTGCTCTCCAATGCCGGAAAATACAATGTCAAAGAGGGAGAAGTGCATATTATACTTGCCAAAAAACGACTGAGGATCGAAGATACGGGGAGAGGGATCAGACATCCGGAGAGAGTGTTTGGGCGTTACTACAAAGAGGGGGAGCGCGGGCTGGGACTGGGACTGCATATCGTACAAAAGCTTGGTGAAGAGCTGGGTATTGATATTGGACTCAAGAGTAAAGAGGGTAAGGGTACGACTGTGACACTAAAGCTCGCCAAAGTAATAGTAGAGTCACAGAGTTAGGGTATGATCTGTTATGTGAACATGAAAAAAGGAGATAAATGAGACGCTGTTGTAGATATTTTTTGCTTGTATTGCTGGGTACACTGTTTTGTGTCCATACCATAATGGCGGTTGAGGTGGCAATAGAGACGGAAGCACCGGCAAAGGCAGTACCTGTCAGTATCGATAAGCTGGTTGCGAAGTACCAGGCAGCCTCAGACAAAGACGCCTACAGGATCATGAATCAGATCAAGCAGGAGATCGCACGGATGAGTCGGGAGAGACAGCGTAACGCGATCGGAAAAGTGCGCCAAAGTGTAGCACAAAAGGAAGATGTGGCGCAGCAGAAAAAGCATCCGATAAAACAGGCAGCAGAGAAAAAGAAAAAGTCTCCCAAAAAGTCTCCCAAAAAATGCTCAAAGAAGCAGAAAAAGAAAACAGGAAAACATAAAAAACAGATACAGAAACAGAAAAAACAGCAGCAAAAGAGGATCAAAAAACACCAAAGCAGAATACGAAAGGCGAGTAGACATACGGTGCATACAAGGAAGCATCCAGATCCCATGTCAGTGATAAATGGTACATCAGATAGCATAGATATACATGAAAAGGCAACCGGCAGTTTGGGAGGAGGCAGTGGGGGCTTTGGTAGCGGCATGGGAGGTATGG
>JALWVW010000319.1 GCA_027079365.1 Campylobacteraceae bacterium
ACTCCGTTCATCACTGCCGAAATAGTTGGCAACCCTGTGGCGAACAGCAGCGTAATGATGGATGCTATCCTTTTTTTTCTTCCTTCTGACCAGAGTGCGAACAGTGCAGAGAGCATCATCACCAGCGTAAAGAGAGGAACGACTTCGATAGGGAGTTCTGGGAACAGAAATATGCCAAAGACCAGTGAGAAGAATGAAAGAAATACTTTGTGTGCAAAGGGCATAGGCTGCTTTGCCACAGGTACCTCTGTAATACGCACACGAGCCACATCCAGCACCTCTTCATACTTCTCTTTTGGACAAAATACCTGCATCTGTGTCCTCCAGTCATTTTTCAGTCTGATCTCATGACGGAAGGGATATGTTTCGATGTGGGTGACCTCATCCCATGTTATTCCGATTGCCTCCCTGGCACCAGACAGCAGTGCGGATCCTGCAGCCGTATATCCGGCAGATGTATTGGAAAATAGCCCCAACAGCCCCAGCCATTTAAAAAACTTTCTTTTCTTGTAGAGACTGTATTGTACGATACCCCCATTATTCAGCTCATACCGTGTGACGGTTCCACCTGCAAGTATCAGCAGCATAGCAATACCATACAAAACAGCCATCCCAAGAAAAAGGAAAAACCATACCGTAAGAGAGTCAGGTATCTGTTCCCAATGTCTTTCGTAGAGGTTCGCCCCTATCAAAAGCAGGAAGACAAAGGTAGCACCAAGCCCTACAACCAAAACGGATTGAAACCAGATCAATGGATTTTTGATGACAGGAGCAGACACTTCCCACTCTACAATAGATTCTACTTTGCTTTTCTTTGCCATGGTATTTTCTTCCCTATCTCTCTATGACCCTGACATTGAGTCTACTCTGTTCTATCTCTATCTTCAGTAACGGTGTGCCATGGACAACCAGGTCTTTTAATGCACGGTAGGAGATCCCAACAGGATTAATAGCGATGCGTTCCATAGCATTTCTATTGTCTATAGAGCTAAAGTACCTATCTGGCTGATCTCTCCTGTCACCACCATACTTGTAATAGTTGGCTCTGTCCTGCCTCAACACTGAAGCCAGATTCCTCAGCCTTACTCCTCTAGAGTTATAGTGGTCACGGTCACTGATTTTTGCCTGATAAGTATTGCTCTTTGGTACTGGAACCTGGACTACGCTGTTTGCTGAGGGGCTCCCTTCAAAAGGGGAGGTTACCGTATCGCCACCCACTTTTGCCGGTGGTCTCAGTACCCGTTTGACTATCGCACCTTTTGTATCAAAAACAATGCTCACCTCTCCCATATCTACCCCGCCATAATCTCTCATTTGGGTTATCTCAGCCAAAATCTCTCCTCTCTTCGTACGAGAGAGCTTTGAGACCCAAGTCCCGCCTGCACCCATGGCTAATTTCCATACAAAACGGTTCTTACTGTCAATGTCAAACATTAACGCACTTTGAAGCAGGGGTTCAAAATGATCTCCCCGCCAACGAAGTTTACGGTAATAGGTCGGAGAAACATCACTCTGTGCCATAGGAGCCAGAAGCTCTATATTCCCATCCAAATCAAAATCTACCAATATTTGAGGTAAAGAGACCCCTGTATCCAAAGCATAGAATACCAATGGGTCTGTATCATCTGCTTTCTCTGGCCCCTTCCAAAGCAACGAACCATCATCATCAAGCACCATGAGCTGATAAAAATCGCCAAGTTCAGTTGTAGAGAACTTCTTCCATAACACTGTCTCTAGTTTTCCATCCTTGTCTATATCTATTTGGAGTTTTTTATCTTGAGTGCTTTCTGAGTCTGATGTGCAACTTTTAGCCCCCTTGGGCAAACTCATCTCGATCGCTTTTTCCAATGCGCCAAAGCCAGTGGATGTTAACCAGCTCCGTGTTGCCACCTGAACCAAGGCAATTGGGCCACCGTCAGCAGTGCAATAGTCAAGTACAAAAAGTCGTTTTACACCCTTATACATAGCCCCGTTCGAGACTAGTTCCGGCTGGGTAGTTTCACCCTCATAAAGTGTAGCTGACTGACCCAAAACAGTGATGTGACTAATGTGCGGTGGTGTAGCAAAATCATCTTTTGCAGTGACATCTTGATGGGCATATTCACCGGTGCCGATAGTCATATACGCTGCTCCAGTATTTTTGGGACTAAAAGAGAGAAAATCTTTGTTATTAGAAACTACTTTCCAGTTACTGGGCAGAGTGAAGGTAACGAATCCATTTTTGGCAGTCTGGGTCTGCGTGGGCTTTTCCATAGGCACGGTTTTGGCAGCAGCCTTGATTGAGTTCAGAATGGTTACAAATATTTCCTTATAGTCTGTCGGATCAAGGTTGGTTGCACCGAGAGTAACTACAAGGAAGTTGTCGGAATATTTCGTTTTTATATAAGGCTTTTTGGAAAAAAACATATGAGCGTACATTTTGGCTTGAGGAAGATCTGCTTGCATGATCTCTTGGGCAAATATATGCCCAGCTAATTCTTTGTTTTTAAGTGTAGTTATTTTCATCTCTTTGGGTTTTTTTTCGTTGAGAGGATTTTTGCGCTGTGTGCCAATCATCAGCATCACACCTTTTCTTGTCGCTTTGTCAAGATTGCCAATTTGCAGTTTATCACTTCTTTTACGGATGACGACCCAATCAGGTGGTACAGAAACCGACAATCCTGCAACACTATAATGTTGCCAATTTGCAGGAACAGAGGGGGCTGATACAGTAGCTACTACTTTAGGTACAGTTGTTGTGGCGGGTGCCTTGGGTGCGATTGTTGTGATTGCCGGAGCAGCTTGTGTGGGTTTTGAGTCATCAGGCACCAGTGCATTCAATGGCTTTTCAGGCTGATCCGGAGCAAAATCATCCAGTCCCTGCGACATATCCTGCAATCCAGTCGTATCTGTTTGAGAGAGTGCCGGAACAGGTACGGCCAATTGCAGAATTAGGATTAAAACGAAGAGCCTGATGAATACTGAAACTACTTTAGTGGAAATTGCTTGTAAAATAAACATTTTTATTTCTCCTTTGTGAAATTTGAGCTCAGACACTTACAAATTAACCTATCGTGACTGTCCCATATGTGGCATATTTGCCATCATATTACGCAGGCTTTCGCGTATTCGCTTGCCTGCCTCACCCTCGAACGAGAAAAACTTCAGCCCACCCGCACCCATTTTTATATAAACCCCTTTAAATGTGAGGTGTACCGGCGAAATACATTGTACCTCAGTCCAAGTGCCGTCGGCATCTTTGGTACTAATCTGGCGTTCGAATTCGCAATCCATATCCAGAAACTGCATAAGATCAGTAGCAACTTTTCCCTTGCAGGCAAACAGACGGTGAATATCGTCCAAGTAGGGTGCCCCGAAAGTGGTGGACTGACTTACCGTGTCAAAAGCACCGGGTGAGAGCAGACTCCAGCCACCGCTACTTGCATCGTATTTGCCAAACATTACTTTTGAGATTGTCGGGCGTGCTTCGTCAATCTCAAGAGATGGGCGTGCCGGGCGGGTCTCTTTGTGTCTGCTGGTCTTGCCTGCTTTCGTGCGAGTGTCGATGGTACACTGCTGGGCATCCTCGGTCGCCTGTAGTGCATAAATTTGGCGTGGTGTAGGAGGTGTACCGAATACTACTGTTGCCTTATCTTGTACGAACTTCAGTGGCTTTTCGACCGGCCCATTGACACTCATCAGCGTTACAGTGTTGGGCAAGCCTGCACGCAGATACGCCAGCTTGGTAATCTTGAATCGGCGTGGTTTCCCGGGTGCAATCTTTCCACCCCATTTCCCACCTGAGGGCTTCTTGATAAAAAATTGTGTTGGTGCTTGCAG
>JALWVW010000320.1 GCA_027079365.1 Campylobacteraceae bacterium
ACTGGAACCTCAATCTTTCGGACCGTAATCTTAAGCTTGGAGCAAAAGGCTACGAAGAGGCAAAAGCAGTTGCCTTGAGATATAAAGATCTCTTTGGGGAAGATTTTTACCTGGAGATCATGCGTCATGGGATTGGAGATCAGCACCGGATAGATAAACAGATCATTCAGATCGCACAAGAGACCGGTATCAAGATCATTGCTACCAATGACACCCACTATACAGTCCAAAAAGATGCCGATGCCCATGAAGCTTTTATGTGTATTGCGATGAACAAACTCTATGATGATCCCAATCGTCTGCGTCATTCAGTACATGAGTTCTATGTCAAATCACCTGAGGAGATGGCACGGCTGTTTGCGGACATTCCGGAGGCACTGACGCATACGCAGGAGATCGCTCAAAAATGTAACCTGGAGATCAAGCTAGGTAACCCCACGCCACCCAACTTCAAGTTTGCCAGAGAGCGGGCAGCGGCCATAGGTTTAGAGTTGCCAGAACCAGAGGTGGAGTATTCGCTGGAGAATGACAAAATACTCTTCATTGAAGAGTCCAAACGAGGACTGGAGGAGCGGCTTAAGATCGTACCCAAAGAGAAGCACCAGGAGTATCGTGATAGATTGCAAGTAGAGATCGATATCATCAACAATATGAAATTTCCTGGCTATATGCTGATCGTCTGGGATTTTGTCGATGCCGCCAAGCAGATGAGCATACCCGTAGGGCCTGGTCGTGGCTCTGCTGCAGGCTCGTTGGTGGCCTTTTCACTGAGGATCACGGATATTGATCCTATGCCTTATGGGCTATTGTTTGAGCGATTTCTCAACCCTGAGCGAATCTCTATGCCGGATATTGATATGGATTTTTGTCAGGCGCGCCGACAGGAGATACTGGATTATGTGGTAGAGAAATATGGTCGGGTCAATGTCGCACAGATTATTACTTTTGGTAAATTGCTTGCTAAAGGGGTGATTCGTGATGTTGCCAGGGTACTAGATATGCCTTATGCCAAAGCAGATGCCATGGCAAAGCTCATTCCAGACGAACTGGGTATAGACCTGGGGAACTCTTATGAAAAAGAGCCCAAGATCAGAGAGCTGTTGGAGAGTGACCCTCAAGCCAAACGAGTCTGGGAGTATGCACTGGCACTGGAAGGGTTGAACCGAAATGCCGGTACCCATGCAGCAGGGGTAGTGATCAGTAATGAACCGCTTTGGCAGAAGACCCCACTCTTCAAGCCTTCCGGGCTCGATACACTGGCGACACAGTATAGTGGAAAGTATGTCGAGGATGTGGATCTGATCAAGTTTGACTTCTTGGGTCTCAAGACACTGACGGTGATCGAAGAAGCACTGAAGCTGGTAGAAAAAAGGCATGGCAAGCGGATCAACTTTGTAGAGGAAAATATTGAAGATCCGGAGGTCTATGGCTATATCGGTACAGGAGAGACGCTGGGGCTCTTCCAGATAGAATCTTCTGGAATGCAGGATTTGGCAAAAAAGCTCAAGCCTGATGGATTTGAAGATGTCATTGCGATGCTGGCACTCTATCGACCTGGCCCCATGGAGTCAGGCATGCTTGATGACTTTGTGGAGCGAAAACATGGTAGACAGGAGATCACCTATGTGTTTCCGGAGTTGGAGCCGATCCTTAAACCTACCTATGGGGTGATCGTTTACCAGGAACAAGTGATGCAGATTGTACAGACGATCGGAGGATTTTCTCTGGGAGGAGCCGATCTGGTACGACGCGCTATGGGTAAAAAGATCAAGGAGGAGATGGATAAACTACAGGCAGAGTTTGCTGACGGGGCAGCCAAGAAAGGGTTTGATAGAGAAAAAGCGATAGCGCTCTTCGATCTGATCGTGAAGTTTGCCGGATATGGATTTAACAAATCTCATTCTGCTGCCTATGCCATGATCACTTTTTACACTTCCTACCTCAAGTATTACTACCCTACTGAGTTTATGGCAGCGATTTTGACACTGGAGAAGAATAATACAGACAAAGTAGTCAAGTATGTGGATGAATTGAGCCACATGGATATCAGGCTGCTCCCACCTGATATCAATCGCTCAGGACTCATGTTTGAGGCGACCAATATTGATGGCGATGAGGTGGTTATGTTTGGTATGGGTGCGGTAAAAGGAGCAGGCGATATTGCAATCAATACGATGTTGGAGGCAAGAGAAGAAGGTGTATTCAAAGACCTTTCTGATTTTGTTTCCCGTATTGATTCAAGCAAAGTCAATAAAAAGGTGATAGAGTCTCTTGTAAAAGCAGGTGCCTTTGACAGTTTTGGATACTCTAGAAAATCTTTACTCTCCCAGATAGAAGAGATTGTCGATACAGCTAAGCGGGCAGGAGATGCAAAGAAAAACGCCGTAGGCTCACTCTTTGGCGACGGCGAAGAGATGACCTCTGTGACATTGGAGCTGCAGCATCTGGATGAGTTTGAACCTATGGAGATACTGGAGATGGAGAAGGAGTCGTTGGGATTTTATGTCTCTGGCCATCCTTTGGACAAATACCGTGAAACACTGAGCGAGATCAACTATACTCTGAGCTCTGAGATTGGGGATCTCGCAGATGGTTCACAGGCATTGATTATCGGTAAGATAGAATCCATCACAGAGAAAATCAGTAAGCGGGGCAACAAGTTTGGGATCGCTAATATCATGGATCTACATGGAAATATAGAACTCATGCTGTTTGAAAACCGTCTCAAAGAACTGGATGAGGGATTTGATACGACCAAACCAATCGCTTTTAAGGTGAAGATCGGAAGGGATGGTGAGTTTACCCGCATGAATATTCTCAAAATTGAGACGCTCAAGGATGCCAAAAAAGAGAAAGTTAAACTCAAAAAAGAGCAGAAACATACACCTGAACCCGAACAGCCACCCCTGATCCTGTCACTCAACCTCATGCCAGACCCCAAGATCGCAGAGGAGCTGATGTGTCTAGCAGAGCGCTATCCAGGAAAACGCTCTTTGGAGCTACACATCAAGAGTAAATTGGCAGATGTCATCATAGAGAGTAGAGTGAAGGTCAGTGAGCGTATTATTGAGGAGGCCAGGGCACTGGGCGTTTACCCTCAGGAGCCTATGGTATTGGAGGCGTAGTAAGAGCTACGAAAGAATTCCTAGGAGAGAATATTGACAGGAGGATAATGACCGCCTGTCAGTACATCAGGATTTTCTATGCCATAGATACGATAAAGTGTCGCAGCGATACTAAGTGGCTCAAACCAGTAGGTGCCTTTTTTTGGTTTGAGCCACAAACGATTCAAGCTGCCTGTGACATCTACAACCGTTTCTCCTACAATGCCCTGATGGGCAAAGTAGTCTTTTCCTCCCAATATATAGAGATTTTGCAGGTTTCCATGATCCCAGCCGTGGGCAGCGTTGAGGTTGACATTGCGTCCAAAATCACCAAATACCATAATATTGATCTTGCCGTCTTTCTCTATAGCTTTGAGGTGCGCCATTGCTGACTTTAATGAAGAGAAGAGTGCCTCGTGCCTACTGACATAGTCTCTGGCATCATTGTGATCATCCCAGCCTCCCAGTCCACCAGTCCCCAGCGTAATGATTTTAGTGTCAGGATTTTTGTCTAAAAGTGTGATGGCAGCTTTGATTTTATCAGCAAAATCATGGTCTGGATAAGCATCTTCTCCTAGATCTGGAATGGCGGCACTTTTGATATTTTTAACAAAAGCTGCGAGATTACCGCGTCTGTCCAGCGCATCCTTGATCTTTCCTGATTGATTATGTGCTTGGGCTACCCTGTCCATCTTCTTGGTCAATGCAGGGTCGAATCCTCCTTCTTCATCTGGTTTCCAGTAACTGCTTGGAGCACTGTCCCTTTCTTTTTCTGTATAATAAGTCCATTTTCTGATAGTCCAGCGTGTTCTTTCATAAGGGTTATCGAAGTTTTCATTGATGCCCATAGGCTTGAGGTATCCTGCTAGCGGTACCTTCCCTTCTGTGTAAAAAGTAGACTCGCCCTCCATGGTGACAAAAGGCATCAGCATCTTTTCACTGATAGCACCTTTGCTACTGAGGATAGCAGCGATATTAGCAACGATGCCTCCCCCGTCTGCGTCGAATGTGCCCCTTTGATTTTGATCCACACAGACACCATGTGCCTTATTGTCGCTCTCCTCTCTGGCTTGTGAATAGCAGCAACGATAGAGTGTCATGTCGCCATCGGCAATAAGTTTCTCTATCTCTGTACCACCTGCTTCTTGCCAGCAGCCGTTTTTGGTGGCGGTGACACCACGGAAATAGTCGTTGTAATTATTTTGTGAGTGGGCGTTGATTTCATTGATGTTGGTGATATTCCCTCCTAATTGACTGGCGCCACCATAAAGGAAGATGATCACAGTCTGTGCCTGGTTATTTTGGTAGGCGGCACCAGAGAAATTGACCTTGCTTAGATCTAAGGATGCAGCATCTGTCAGGTTTGGCATGAGGACGGCAGAGCCTGCCATCAGGGAAAGTTTCATAAAATCTCGTCTTTGCATGTTACTGTACCTCTCTTTGTCTATAGGTTTCATCCAGTCTTGACAGGTAGTCAAGTACGATCATAGCGATATTTCTTTTTCGCTCTTCTCTCTTTTTTGCCTCTTCTGTGCGGTCGTCCCTCCTGGTAAACATGTTAAATTCATATTTTAGTACCAGCGTATCATTATCCTTTTCTGTCATATGATTTTTAAAGAGACTCTGCTCTGAAGCAGTAGCTCTGCGCCCTATGACAGCGTAAAACAGGTAGTCTACAAAATGTGCCAAACTCTCTATGGGTTTATTTTCATCATAGGCAAACTGATCAAAGGCGACAAAGGAGCGTTGCCATCCTTGATAATCCCACCTGTCTGGATCAGTTTGTTCAGGATTAGCATACTGAAGCAAGACATCTTCACGGATAAATTTATGATAATAGGCAAAAGAGAGTGAGTCCAGAGGCACGCGTTCAAGTTTGCCAAGTTTGTATTTCATGGCCGCTTGATGCATTTCCCCAAGAGATTCTTTAAATCTGCGAAAATCATCCCTTCTGTTGCGGTAATTGATCTTTTTGGCAAGAGAGTAGAATGTCTCCTCTGCGCTTTGTGCTCTGCTGTTACCAAGGAGGTAGGCTTTGGAAAAAATGATCTGTAATAGTATATCCTGCCATGTTTCGGGCTTGCTGGCAACAATGGCGTTGCTGATTTGTTGTTTTCTGGCAGCACTCTTGTCAGGGAAAAAGAAATCAATCAACCTTCTGGTGACGCCCTTGGTAAAGGCATCTGATTTTGCCAGTTCTCGATAGAAATCCTCTCCAGAATAGATGGTTGTGCCAAAAAGGCTAAGTGGTTGGGTATTTCGATTGAGTCCTACTTCCAGCGTATCGCTGTCGGTATTGAGTTTCCAGTTTTTGAGTGCCTGTCCTGCGAGGGGCACATGACTGTCATTTGCATCCAAGAGATAGATCTCCATCATCTCCCTCCCATTGTCTTCAGGGCTTCTAAACCTTCTCCAGTTATCTTCACTCATCATATGTACATAGGTGATAAACCGCATACCGCTCTCATTTTCCAACATAGTAACTAGACGATTGTAAACACCGGAGATATTTGGTGTATGACTGGAAGAGAGTTCGTAAGCAGGTGAGAACATGATGGTTTGCGTGAGGATATAGGCGACCCAGTTTTGCAAAAAGTATTTGTCTAGGTGTTTCATGGCATAAAAACGGGAGAGGATGGTAATGACCTGAGGTTCATACCATTGGCTTTGGTACTGTTTGAAATATGTATCATCGAGGATATGGTTTTCCAGCCATTCTTTGTCAGTTTTCTCGGAGCCAAGACCTTGGTGAATAGTGCTTAAAAAATTTCCTTGGGCTATTTTCTCTTTGAGTTGCTTGAGAGGATATCCATAGAAAAGAGTGGACAGAAGCTTGTTGGCTATTTTTAGCTGTTTACTATAATCCAATTCATCAAATTCACTGTTGCTTAATTGATCGAGTGTATAAGCAGAGGGGGAGATGTTTTTGTAGTAAAAGGTAAGCCCCCTGTAGGAGGTCTGGGAAAATTCATCCGTCTGGGTATTGGAAGTGGTGGCATTGTTCTCTCCGGTACCTGTGGTGCCATTTCCTGTAGTTGCTCCTCCTCCACAACCGATGAAGAGTAAGGTGGACAAAAAGATAAATAGCCATCTTCGTATTGCTGCATGTAAAAACATGAATATCCTTGTATTGGTTTTGGGAACTGGATGGGATACAGTACGATTATACCCTGACCATATTCTCTTTGATCGACAAATACTAGCGTAAGAGTATTACTATACTCTTACCTTGATACTGTTTTACAGTTGAGCGAGACTACGATCAAGGAGCATTCATTGTACTGGTAGGTATTGTACCAAAGAAATCTGCAAAAGTAACACTCTCTTAATGTTTCAAAAATGTTCTAATTTTTTGAAGTGATTTAAAGTCTAGTTAAGTTATAATAATCCTGTTTGCAAGTGATGCAAATCATTACAAAAGGAGAACAAATGAAGAGAATCGTAAAAGCAGCAGCCCTTGTGGGTGTTGTAGCGCTGTTGGCAAGCCCTTTGGCAGCCAAAAAAGTAAAATGGAAATTGGCTGAGACTTGGCCTTCCACACTAACGCCGCTGGCGTCACCACCGCTCAAGCTGGCACAGTATGTCAAGGAGATGTCTGATGGTAAATTTATCATCAAGGTAGAGGGAAAAGAGAAGCATAAAGCGCCACTTGGAATCCTTGATATGGTCAAAGGCGGGCAGTATCAGATGGGACACAGCGGTTCTTATTACTGGAAAGGTAAGGATATCAATACAGTATGGTTTACTACTGTGCCTTTTGGTATGACACCTTCTGAGCAGTATGCCTGGTTCTACTATGGTAACGGTATGAAGTACATGAAAGAGGTCTATGACAAGTTTGGTGTGATGAACTTTCCTGGCGGAAATACAGGTAACCAGATGGGTGGTTGGTTTAGAAAAGAGATCAACAGTGTGGATGACCTGAAGGGTCTCAAAATGAGAATTCCAGGTCTTGCTGGAGAAGTATTGGCAAAATTGGGCGTCAATGTGACCAATATCCCTGCCGGTGAACTCTATACATCCCTAGACCGTGGTACGATTGATGCACTCGAATGGGTCGGGCCCGGTATGGATATCAAAATGGGCTTTCACAAAGTAGCACCTTATTACTACACAGGTTGGCATGAGCCAGCGTCCGAGATGCAGTTTTTGGTGAATAAAAAAGCCTATAACAAACTGCCTGATAACTTCAAAGCGATTTTGGTTACAGCAATGAAAGCAGCAGCCTTTGATATGTATGTAGAAAACTTTGCTGAGTCTGTCAAAGCGTGGGACAAGATGAAGAAAGATTTCCCAAATATCAAAGTGAAGCATTTCCCTAAGCCAGTCATTGGTGCCATGAGAAAAGCTGCTACTGAAGTATATGAGAGCTATGCGGCCAAGAACCCAAAGTTCAAAGAGATCTACGAAGATTATACTTCTTATATGAAAAAAGCCAGAGCTTGGTCTCAGATGATGCAGGGCGGATACCTGAATCTAGACAAATAGCCAAGAGGTGCCTCCGGGCACTTTTTGGTGTGATTCTTGCTATGTCAGTGATCGGGGATGTATGCCTTTGCTGCCATATCAGGAATCATTCAACACAGAGAGATACTCACCCAAAGGATTTGACTTGCTTCTTAAGATAGAAAGAATAATGGATAAGATTATTGACACTGTGGGATATGCCACAGGCGTATTGATGATACTGATGATCCTCAATGTTGCCTTTGATGTCATGATGCGCTATATTTTTCATAACAGTTCCATAGGCATGCAAGAAGCAGAGTGGCACCTGTTTGCTATTATTATTCTTTATGGTACGGGATATGCCCTGAGGCATAATGCCCATGTTCGGGTAGATTTTCTCTATGATACTTTTGGATACAAGACCAAAGCCATGATCAATATTGTGGGAACACTGCTCTTTTTGATCCCTTTGGCACTCCTGATCATCTATGGCTCCTATGAGTTTGTTATGGATGCCTATGTCACCAATGAGATCAGTGAAGATCCCGGTGGACTGACACACCGCTGGATGATCAAGGCAATGATCCCTCTGGCCTTTATCTTTCTGCTTTTTAGTGCAGTCAATTATATCATTAGCAATATCAATATCTATCGCGGGCTAGAACCTATGCCTGAGACTGAAGGAGAGATAATATGATTGGTCTGATTATGTTTGGGGCGGCATTGTTGCTGCTCGTAGTGGGCTATCCTGTTGCCTTTACTTTTGGTGCCGTGTCTATTTTCTTTGGTGCGCTTTCGGCATGGTTTGAGATCATGCCTGATGGGGGTACAGTTTTGGAGTTTTATGACGAATTCCTTTCTATGTTCTCGATGATGCCTTTTCGTATCTATGCTATCATGACCAATAAGATCTTGATGGCAGTACCACTATTTATCTTTATGGGTATCGTGCTGCAAAAATCTGAATTGGCAGAGCGGATGCTCTCCTCTATGGGAACATTGTTTGGCAAGGTGCGTGGCGGTCTGGCGATCTCTACGGTACTGATAGGCGCATTGCTGGCAGCTTCTACTGGTGTAGTGGGTGCCTCAGTGGTAGCCATGGGAGTGATCTCATTGCCAGTGATGCTGGACAATGGCTACAAAAAGTCTATCAGTTGTGGTACGATCTGTGCAGCAGGTACACTGGGGCAGATCATTCCCCCCTCTATCGTATTGATCGTCCTGGCAGATGTTTTTCAGCTTCCTGTGGGCGACCTTTTCAAATCGGCTCTGATGCCAGGCTTGATGCTAGTGGGTGTCTATGTGGTCTATATTCTTGTGGTATCTTTTTTTGACAAAGATGCTGCACCGGCTATGAAAGTAGACACTACGCTCACCAAAGCAAGCAACATCAAGAAGGCATTGCTTTCTATTATTCCTCCTTTAACATTGATTATACTGGTTCTAGGTTCTATTTTTGCTGGTGTGGCTACGCCTACAGAATCTGCATCCTTGGGCGCATTGGGTGCCATGATTCTTGCAGCCATGTATGGAAAACTGAGTTATGGTCTTGTAAAAGAGGCATCATTGGAAACAGTCAAAACCACCTCTATGGTCTTCGCGATCCTCATCGGTGCGACTGCCTTTTCTATGGTCTTTATCTATAGCGGCGCTGATGAGATCGTTGAAGCATTTATGACAACGCTTCCCGGTGAGAAATGGGGGTTCCTGATTCTTACCATGTTGATCATTATGTTCTTGGGATTTTTTATTGATTTTATTGAGATTTCTTATATTGTTGTACCTATTCTCCTTCCCATAGCACAGACCATCGGTATTGATCCTCTCTGGTTCGCTATCTTGATCGCGCTGAATCTTCAAACTTCATTCTTGACGCCACCCTTTGGCTTCAGTCTCTTCTACCTCAAGGGAGTGGCGCCACCCACAGTCAAGACCACAGATATTTATAAAGGGGTTATCCCTTTCATTATTTTGCAGATACTGGTACTTGCCTCTATTGTCATATTCCCTTCTTTTTATGGGTTTACGGGCTAGGGAAATTTCCCTAGTCTTCCCTCTCTCGTATCCTATAACTTTTTCGAAACTTTTTAGATGGAAATAGATCTTTTAGAGGGACTTTTCATCATTTCTATAAGTAAAAATCGCTATACTTATTGATACTTCAAATAAAAGGATTTACATGAAAAAGATTTTATTGGCAGCGGGTGTGGCCGCAGCATTATCAGTATCAGCAGGCGCAGCGGATTTCGTACTGAAATTCAGCCATGTGGTAAGTGAAAATACACCCAAAGGACAGGCAGCTATTTTCTTCGAGAAAAGACTTGAGGAGCTAAGCAAAGGCAAGATCGATGTGCAGGTATATCCATCAAAGCAGCTCTATAATGACAAAGCGGTATTGAAGGCAATCAGACTGAATTCTGTACAGATGGCATGTCCCTCTTTCTCAAAATTTGGAAAGATTGTTCCTCAGCTTGCACTCTTTGATCTACCGTTCCTTTTCCGAGATATTGATCATCTCCATAAGGTACAGGATGGCCCAGTAGGGCAGAAGCTCAAAGATATGGTGACAGCCAAAGGGATCGTAGCACTTGATTTTTGGGATAATGCCTTTAAGCAGCTGAGCTCCTCGAAGAAAGCGTTGATCATGCCATCAGATGCCAAGGGCCAAAAGTTTAGAATTATGAGTTCAAAAGTACTTGAGGCACAGTTTAAAGCAGTAGGTGCAAACCCTCAGATGATGCCATTTTCAGAAGTGTACTCCGGTCTTCAGCAGGGAGTCATCGATGGGCAGGAGAACACCAATTCCAATATCTATACCAAGAAGTTCTACGAAGTACAGACAGATATGACACTTTCCAACCATGGTTATCTTGGCTATCTTGTGGTCATGTCCAAAAAGTTTTGGGACTCACTACCGGCCGACCTGCAGGCAGATGTCAAGCAGGCGATGAAAGAGGCTACAGCCAAAGAGAGAGAATTGGCAATTGAGCTTGATAAGTCACAGTTTGCAGAGATCGAAAAGTATGCGAAAGAGACAGGCAAGCTCAAAATTCATACACTAAACAAAGAGCAAGTACAGGCCTGGAGAGATGCAGTTAGTAAAATCTATCCAGAGTTTTATGACCCGAAGAAAATCGGTAAAGATCTTATCGAGGCAGCGATTAATACCAAGTAAATATAGTATTTGATTGCGAGAGTCTTCTTTCCTGGAAGGCTCTTTCTTATCCAAGCTATTCTATAGAGACAGAGGCTTGCCTCTATTGAATGGTTTGGATATCTATACAGAGGAGAATCTATGAAAAAGTTTTTTTTATTTCTAGATACAATCATTGGTACGATCAACCGCACAATTGCCGCTGTAGGTATCACGGCAGGTATTGTTTTGGCCTTTGCCAATGTAGTAGGAAGATATGTCTTTGACTATTCGATCACTTGGGCTTCTGAGTTGACGATGTACTTCTTCTTATGGAGTATGTTTTTTGCCGTAGCCTATACATTTAAAATGGATGGGCATATTACGATTGACCTTTTGGTTGAATTTGTAGATAAAAGAGTAGCAAAGGCAATGATGCTGATAAGTAGGATTGTCACATTTGTGTACCTGTCCGTCGTGGCATATTACGGCTATCAGTATATTCTGCTTGTCATTGACATGGGAGAGACCTCTGTCGATCTTGAGATACCGATGTGGATACCTTATCTTGTGATTCCTATTGCTCTTGCTTTGGCAGCATACAGGGTTGCTGAGCATTTCTTTGTACTGCTTCGTACACCTGCAGATAAAATAGAATTTACCAACGAAACAAGTGATTTGATGAAGGAAGCCAAGATAGACAAGGTCTTGGATGAAGTACATTTCAAGACAGGAGGTATGCTGTGAGTGTATCCATATTGTTTCTAATGTTTTTCGCCTTATTGGTGCTAGGTACTCCCATTGCTATTTCATTGGGCGCGTCTACTTTTGTTACGATGATACTTTATACAGATATATCACCCATTGAGATATCTTCTATGATGTTTGAAAAAGTCGAACACTATTCTTTGATGGCTATTCCCATGTTTATTTTTGCAGGCAACTTGCTAAGTAAGGGCTCTTCTGCCACAAGGATCATTGACTTTGCCAAGTCAGTTGTGGGTCATCTCCCTGGCGGTTTACCGATATCAGCGATCTTTGCAAGTATTATCTTTGCGGCAGTGAGCGGAAGCTCTCCTGCGACAGTGGTGGCGATCGGCTCTATTATGTTTGGTGCCATTGTTGAGGCAGGGTACCCCAGAAAATATGCGGTAGGTACGATTGCAACCTCTGGCTCTTTGGGTATTCTCATTCCTCCTTCTATCGTGCTTATTGTGTTTGGTGTGACAGCAGAGGTTTCTATCGGAAAGCTTTTTATGGCTGGTGTTATCCCCGGTGTGATGATCGGCTCTATGTTGATGTATGTGACCTATTTGGGAGCCAAAAAACTGGGTTTCAAGAAGACAAAACCAGAGGTCTTTAAGGTGCGCCTAGCGAAGATGAAAGATGCTTCATGGGGACTTATGACCATAGTAATCGTCATCGGTGGTATTTATGGGGGTATCTTTACGCCAACTGAAGCTGCCGCTGCCGCTGCTGTATGGGCATTTTTTATCTCTATGTTTATTTACAAAGATATCAAAATGAAAGATTTCTTTCATATTGCATTAGATTCAGCCAAGACCACAGCGATGATCATGTTTATTATTGCTAATGCTATGCTTTTTGCACATTTTCTCACCTTGGAAAATGTACCGCAGCATATTACGCAGGCATTGGTAGATGCGCATGTTGGTAAGATTATGTTTCTTGTTTTTGTAAATATTCTTTTGGTAATTGCTGGCGCTTTTATGGAGCCTTCAGCTATTATTATGATAATGGTTCCTCTGCTCTTACCTGTTGCGG
>JALWVW010000321.1 GCA_027079365.1 Campylobacteraceae bacterium
ACTTCATCGATCGTGAAGTGCCCGTCCGTGCCCACGATCTCTCTAAGGAAGGCTGCCGGATCACTGATTTGTATCTCATACGTACCAAAAGCCCTGAGTCTAACCATGCTGAACTCTGGATCTCGTACCATAATCGGTCCTTTGGTACCCCATTTGAGATCGGTGAAGCGTTTGGTGTTGATGAAGTAGACCTCTGCTTTGAAAGGGGATTTGAAACCATGATCCCAATGCTGAAGATTGGTCAAGATCGGAAGGTTATTGGTCTCCAGCTCATAGGTGCCAGGCTTCAGTACATCAGCGATCTCTCCTTCATTGACAAAGACTGCTATCTGTGATTCCCGTACGATGAGCTTGGCACCATATTTGATCTCGTTATCTTGACGGGGGAATCGCCACACCATTGTATCCCTGGAATCATCTGTCCATTCAATGACATCAATAAACTGCCCAAACAACCAGCTCCATAGTCCCATCTAATCCTCCTTCATCTTTGTGAGTGCTTGCTGCACTTCTCCCTCTTTTGTAGGGATCTTTTCTGCCTTGGATTTGACCGCCATGAGTGCTTCCTTGAGTGCTTTTTCCGTATTTTCCAGTTCAACAAGTGCTGCTGTCCTGGCTTTTTTGCCCTCTTCGGTGATCTTGATGGAGTCATTGAGTGTGGCAATGAGGGTTTCATTGGCCTTCTTGATGCTGGAGATATCGAAAATACCCCGTTCCATCTGCTCTCTAACGACCTGGTTGGCCTCGCGTAGGCCCTCTGCATTTTTCTCAAGCAGCTCATTGGTCAGGTCTGCTGCCTCTTTGACAGCAATGGCTGCATCGTGGCTGCGGAAGATGGTTACAGTCTGTGCCAACTGGTTACGCCAGAGGGGTACGGTATTGACCAGCGTGGAGGTAATCTTGTTGATCAAGGATTTGTCGTTTTCCTGAATAAGGCGGATAGAGGGGAGTGCTTGCATAGCAACCTGTCTGGAGAGTCTCAGGTCATGTACGCGTCGCTCCAGATCATCGCGGAAGCCACGGATCTCTTTGAGATCCTGAATGGCCAGCATCTCCTCCCCTTCGGCTTTTGCTTCAAACTCTGGAATGATAGTGGCATTCAGTTCTTCGAGTTTTGTCTCTCCTGCTTTGATATAGAGCTCCAGGCTGCGGAAATACTCCAAATTGGCTTCATAAAGTTTGTCCAGCGAGACTACATCGGTCATGAGGGTGCTTTTGTGCTTTTCCAGACTGTTGGAGATCATATCGATCTGATCCCGTACCTCCTCATATTCCTGAACAAACTTGACAACGGGTTTGGTAAAGCCGAAAAGCTTCTGCCACCAGGCAAGATTTTTGTTGGGGTTAAACTCATCCATATCAAAACCGCGTATCGCTGCGACCATCTCATTGAGGGCTGCTCCGGCTTTGCCTGTCTGGTTGTTGCGCACCCCATCGATCATGCGGTTGGAGATACTGTCAAGTTTCTCTTGTGCCTTGGAGCCGAAGTAGATAATCGAGTTACGGTCTTTGATATCCAGCTCCTTGATCGCGTCAAGCAGTGCTAGCTCTTCGCCCTCCATTACCTCCGGCAGGGTTTCACTCTGCGCTGCAATAGCTGTCTCCACGGCTTCTTTGATTTTTGTTTCCATCTGTTCTCCTTTTTGTTTTAATGTTTAATCTGCTCTTTGAGTACATCAATATGCACATCCAGGTCGAATTGGTTATTTTCTTTGAGTTTTTGTAGTTCTGAGTTAAATTTCGTTTCGACTTCATCCAGTAGTCCATAGAGCCTCTCTCTGGTCTGCAGAGTGATATCCTTTTCATCCAACTGTGTATAGGAACGCGTCACTTTGGCGATCCCATCAATATAGACAATGAGAAATTTTCTGGCTACGCGAATATCCTTTGGGTCTTCTTGAATGGTCTCCAGAATGGTTTCAGCTTTGTCTGTCGCCAGTGTAAGCTTGGTCAAAAGTGCTCGGTCTGCAATCTTTTCGCCATCTTGCTTGATGTGGGAAAGTTTCTCTTTGGCCTCATGCAGCGTCTCTAGTACCAGTTCGGCAGAAATACCGTCGATATTGCCCAGCTTGTCCTTCTTGGGGTCAGTCCCATAGTAGAGATAGAAGCCTAGCGGTGCCAAAAGAGCGACAAACAGTGCCGACAGGAGAGGTTCGCCGCCGACAAAGAAGCTGAGATAAAAGGTGGAAAGCCCCAAACCGCCGGCCGCCAGTTGCAGATAGGGGATCTTGGGGGCTCTGGCAAGCTTAGCTTTGGTATAGGATTCTTTTTGTTTGAATCCTCTGTTTGCCAGTGCAAGGCTGCCAGAGAGCAAAAGAAAGCCTATTGCTTTGAGAATAAATCCACTATATTCCGCAGTTAAAAGTGATTTGGTAACGGAAATAAAAAGAGGGATGAGAAAGAGGTAGAGTAATGTAGTTTTGCGTGTTCTGTGAGATGTGGTGCTACTGATTCGTTTTGCTTTGGACATCTATATCGCCTAAAAAGTGCTGTAAATGCTTCTGCTCAACGCATAGATCAGAAAAAGAAGTCCAAATATTTTTGTATAGTTCATGCAAACCCCCTGATTTTGGATAATACAGTCTTAATTCTACCGAAAGATCATTAAGGGATGATTATATTAGTCGCATAAAGAGGATGCGGCAGAGGGAGTTGTCTGCCGTGGGTGCCTATTTGTAGTTTTTGATCGCTTTTTCCAGAATCTCTGTGGCGGCAGCCTTGTCTTTGAAGCCTGAGACCTTGACCCATTTGTTTGGCTCCAGCATCTTGTAAGTTTCAAAAAAGTTTTTGATACGGTTGAGCATATGTTCCGGTACATCTTTGAGGTCTTTGATCTCTTTGTATCTGGGGTCTATCTTCTCTGTGGGTACTGCCAGAAGCTTCTCATCGCCACCACTCTCATCTTCTGTCATCAGTACGCCTACCAGACGACACTTGATAATGCAGCCTGCCTGAAGCGGATAGTCGCAGAGTACCAGAATATCTGCCGGATCCCCGTCGTCAGAGAGTGTATTGGCGACAAAACCATAGTTTGCCGGGTAGTGTACTGCTGAGTAAAGTACCCTGTCTACGGCGATACCGCCAGCTTCTTTATCAAACTCATATTTGATATTGGAGTCAAGCGGTACCTCGATGATCGCTTTGACTGCATCTGGATTGTCTCCATATCCTATTTTTGAAATATCCATAGTTCTTCCCTTATGTGTAATTAATGACTGAATCATAGCACAAAAAGAGTTAAATACCATTTTGACATTTTTTGACATTTTCATGCTACAATTTCTTACGATAAAGCCAAACCTGACTGAAAAGCGGGGACGGAAAGCCACAGATCTTCCCTCTGTATCGCAGAGAAAGATGGCTGGGTTGCCTATATTTTTTTTAAATCATACAAGGATTTAAATGCTAAGGCAGAATACAATGAAAAAGAGATTTTTTGTACCGATATTTCTTTTAGGATCAATACTTTTTGCAAATGCTACTGTGGCTCCAAGGATAGCAGTAGATACATCATTTAAAATGGTAAAAGATATATGTGTGATGGAGACCTCATTTGAGTCTGTGCAGCTTATGCAGAGACTTCTTAAGGACTATCATTATCGTGGGATGGGAATAAGTAGTAGAGCCTTGGATATTGAGATTGGGGAAATTATTGTAAGTCTTAATCGAATGATGCAAGAGTTTGGCAGCTATGTGTCTGAAGACAGCAAAGTACAGCAGAATTTACAAATGATTCAAATAGCAGAGAAGGAGTTTGAAAGTATTGTGGTGGAGTACTATTCTCCCGGAAATACACAGCTTCTGA
>JALWVW010000322.1 GCA_027079365.1 Campylobacteraceae bacterium
GCCTGTTCGGGCCAATACTGAGTGGTTTTTCCATAGGTTTTGTAGGTACCTCGCTCAAGGCACTTAAAATTCCTTTTGCGATAAAAGTGGGTAAGATAAATGCCAAACAAGTCTACATAGGCAACACCATAGGTGCCTTGTTCGCATCACTCTTTACAATTGTCTGGCATTATATATTAGGTAAAAATGCTCCAAGTCTGCCAACCCTGATGGATAATGCCTTATATGGTATCTCTCTGTGGGTTGGTATCTGGATCGTCTATCTGATTACAGAAAGACTCTTTAAAGAGAGCTGGAAAAAGCCATTCCAAATCTTTATAGGTGTCATGCTGTTATTGGCTTCAGTGAAGATTTTTATGCTTGCTTAAAATACTAGGGGGGTATCCCTAGGCTACAGGAAACCATTCTGGAGACATAGACAGTCAGACATCAAGACGAAAGCTTCAGTAGCACAAAAGGTAACGCAAGCAAAAGCGCTCCAGTAGCAATAGTGGCAGTAAGTCCCTCGACAAAGTAAGGAAAGAGCATCAAAGCAGCCCCAGTCAGCATAAAAACAAGCCTGTCCTGCTTCCTGCCAAAAGAGAAATAGCCCATACCAACAATCCCGAAAAAGACGCCCCAAATCAATGTTTCCACGCGCTACAGCTCCTCTCTGTCAATTTGCTATTGTTCTACTCTCAGCTAAGAGTCAGAAGACTTTGCCTCCGACCTGTACGGGACTAAAGTCTCCGTTTCCAAAAAAATACATATTCTTGATAGTGTTCACCAAACACTAATTCAGAAGATGATAGGCAGCAAAAGCAAATATCCATGCCGTCGCCGTCGTAAACAGGAACAGATAGAGCAGATACTTGTAGCCCCCTGCTTCTCTGGCAAAGACCATACTCGCTGCCAGACAGGGCAGGTAGATCATGACAAAGACAATAAAGGCAATAGCCGAAGCAAAGCTAACATTGGCCTTGAGCTGGGTAATGAGAGAGCTGCTCTCGGCATCGACTTCATCACCGATGGCATAGAGCACGCCTAGGGTGGAGACGACCACCTCTTTGGCAGCCAGTCCCGCCTCCAGTGCTACTGCCATCCGCCAGTCAAAACCAAGCGGCGCAAAAAAGGGTTCTGTGGCATGTCCTATCTGTCCCAGATAGCTGTGCTCTAGCTCGTAGAGTTTGGCCTGATTAACACCAAGCTCAGAGGGGGCATCGACCTTGGGATAGGTAGAGGCAAACCAGATCAGCATCGAGGCTACGAGGATGAAGGTACCCGCCTTTTTGAGATAACCCGATGCCTGCTGGTAGACCGTATGCCAGATGAGCTTGAAGCTTGGCAGGCGATACTTGGGCATCTCCATCACAAACGGTTCATCCTCACCTTTGAATACGACCACTCTCAGTACCTTTGCCATAACCAGCCCCAACAGGGCTCCTGCAATATAGATCGCAAAGATCACATTACCCGCCTGATCGGGTCCAAAAAAGGCTCCGGCAAACAGTACATAGATTGGCAGCCTCGCGCCACAGCTCATAAAGCCAAGGATAAACAGCGTGATCAGCCTGTCCTTTTCACTCTTGAGCGTGCGGGTTGCCATATAGGCAGGCACGGTACAGCCAAAGCCCGTCACCAGCGGGATAAAACTCTTGCCGTGCAGTCCAAACTTGTGAAAGAATCCATCCAGCAAGAACGCCACCCTGCTCATATAGCCTGTCGTCTCCAGCAATGCGATACCAATATAAAGAATGATGATATTGGGCAGGAAAAGTACCACTGCACCTACACCAGCGATGATGCCATCCACGATGAGACTGCGTAGTCCCTCATGAGAGATCATCGAACCTACTGCATCACCAAAAGCAGTAAACCCTGCATCAATCCAATCCATAGGCAATGCACCCAGCGTGAAGGTCAGCTGGAACAGTGCCCACATGAAAAAGAGAAAAATAGGGATACCGAAGTATTTATTGATCAGGATATCATCAATGCGCTTAGTCAGACTCTTGCCTCTCCTCTTTTCGCGCTTGCAATGCACTGTCTCCAGGCGTATACCGCGGGCTACGGCTGTATATTCATTGGCTTTGATCTCATCCATATTTTTGGACTCGTGGTGCGTATAGATATGCTCCAAAGACGCCGCGATCAGTGGCTGGAGCTCTATCATGATCGGATGATCATGCAATGCGGCATAGATCACCGGATCCCCCATCAGTGTACGCATAGCCAACTCTCTACTACTAAGATCCCGGTAGCTGTATCCCCTCTCATCAAAGAAGTGTGCTACCCTATCAATCTCCTCTTCCACAGGGTCACTGTAGAGTATTCGAGAGTGTTGCCTTCTGCGACTGTCTGCGACTTCATGTACACGATCCAGTAGCGCATCCACTCCCTCTCCTGTACTGGCAGAGACTAGGATCACCGGTACTCCGATGACCGCTTCGATCTGATTTACATCAATCTCTATGCCCTCTTTGGCCGCCTCGTCTGCCATATTGAGTGCCAACACCATTTTCTTGTTCAGCTTAAGCAGCTCAAGTGTCAAAAGCAGATTTCGCTGCATATGCGTTGCATCCAGCACATTGATAATCACATCATAGGACTCATGCATCAGGTAGTCGTGGGCGACCTTCTCCTCTTTGGAAAAACCATTGATCGAGTAGGTTCCCGGTAGATCCACCATCTCAAACTGGTGGCAATGATGCTCAAAGCAGATCTCCGTCTTCTCAACCGTCACACCAGAGAAGTTGCCCACTTTCATTCTGCCAGAGCCACTCATCGCGTTGACAAGCATGGACTTGCCTACATTGGGCTGCCCTGCGAGTACGACCCTGATCGCCTCCAGTCCTGCCCCATCTTTTCCTTGCTTAGTATCACCTTCTGTACTACAGTTACAGCTCTGGCATGCCATTAGTTTTTTCCTTCGGTAATCTTTTCCACTTCTACCTTCTCAGCCTCGATGGCACGGAGTCCGATGAGGGTATCATCCACCATGATTTCTATGGTTTTTTTGGCCAACGAATAGGTCTCTACGCTTAGCTCACTACCCTTGATCACACCAAAAGAGCGAAGCCTCCTCTTAAGATCCTCTGTCGCATCGATCGCTATGATCTTTGCACTGTCACCTTTTTTGAGTTCGGATAATTTCATGTACTGCCTCTATTAATTTTGATAACTATTTTCAATACGCATCATAGCACTCTGATTCTTAAAATGTATTTAATGATATTGATTATCATTAATAACTATTGAGGATTTGGTTCCTGTTGGTTTTTTACCTTGATACGGGCAGATCCCAAAGGATGCCCTGCTGGAGAAAATAGCAAATACTGAAAAGTATCAGTGAGCCGTATAGAGCTTCATGACATGATCATTGACTGCCTTATTGGCTCTTTTCAAGACGGCGATAGCCTCCTCTTTCAAGATACCTGCTTCAGCTATAGGTGAAGCGATCAATGCTTTTGCCTCTTGGATCAGGTGCTGCGTGGCTGCAACCTCTGCTTTGGTATTGGCATGTAATCCATCCAGATCCTCTGCCTCCTCGAAAAATACCGCTCTTTTGATCTTGGCATTTTGCTCTTCCAGAAGTACCTTGTATTTTTCAAGTACCTGACTGCTGTGCTGTATATGCTCTCTGACCAGTTTCATCTTCTCCTTGCACTCCTCCTTACTCGTACAATAGAGTGCCACAGCTTCCTCTGTCTCATTGGCTGTACGCAGGTTGTGAGAGGTACGCAGCGAAACGATCACGGCATACACGATCCACATTATCAGCAAGATCGCTATGATCACTGCTGCTGC
>JALWVW010000323.1 GCA_027079365.1 Campylobacteraceae bacterium
AGTTTCGTCAAGATCACGGATACAAAGAGGGAAGCTATATCAAGCTGTGGGAAGGACGAGAGGATAATGTAGTGATGCAGGAGATCCTTGATACGCAGAGCGATATCTCACCTGAGGCACTCTATGCAGCACTGGAGGCGGCCTATCCTGCCTAGTTAATCTTACTATCTAGTCGATCATCTTCCCCAGATCTACACTGGCTGTGTCAGACCCGGAGACAGTAACCTCTTTGGCGATACGGATATTGCGCGGAGTCTCATAGCCACATGCCTTGCCACACTTGACCATCCCTATGACATAGTAGGTGCCGCTGGGCACTCCGTAAAAGGCAAATTTTCCCTGGGCATTGGAGGCAGTAAACCTGAGATAGTTGTAGAGTCGCTTGTCTGCCTTTGCCATCTTGTACCCTCCGATGTAACTCTCCTGGTACCACTGTCTGGAGTAGCTTGTGACTGGATTGAGATAGAGTCTGGTCTGTGTACCATAGGTCTTTTTGCCGTATGCATCTGAGACATAGATGCTTCCTTTGATCGTGCCATTTCCACTTTTTGCCAGCTGTCGGTATTCACTCTCTGGAAATGCTACCCTGGGAATGATTGTACCCTCTGTCTTTGCAGTCTGGGATCCGGGATCAGTGTTTGTTTCTGCTGGTGTACCAGTCTCGGTGTCACTGCTGGGGCCTGAAATGATCAATTCCCTATGGATACAACCGCTTAGCAGCAGGGCGACAACTATCCCATAAGTAAGTCTATAAAGTGCTTTTTTCATTTTTTTCATTCCCCCGAATTAATATTTACGCATATTATACAAAAGTTCTCTTAATAGGCGGCTATCACTTTCCCAGACAGAACTCACCGAACATTTTGTCCAGGATCTCTTCGTTGTCATAGGGGTGTGTAATCGTCCCAATAGCGCGTACTGCCTCTTGCAGGTGATAGCTGAAAAACTCAAGCTCTCCTCTTTTCAAAGGCGCCTCCGCCAATGCCGCTTCAGCCGCACAACGCTCTACCGCCTCTATCTGTCTGGCTGAGACCAGCATAAGCTCATCACTTTCCCCTATCCCATCCAGCCTCTTCTGCAGGGTATCGGTAAGGTGCTGGAACTGCTCTCTGGCACTGATCTCTATAGGATCAAAGGGAGACAATGTGTGGGTATCAGCGACCCTCTCCAGATCGCGCTTGTTAATTGCTACGATACACTCTTTTTCCGGATTGGCTTCTAGGATATCAATGATCTTCTGATCTTCACCGTCCAGTACCACACTGCCGTCAAACAGTGCGATCACCACATCCGACTCTGCGACAGAACGCAGTGAGCGCTCCACACCGATGCGTTCGATCTGATCATCTGCATCACGGATACCTGCCGTATCGATCAATCGAATCAGATGAGAACCGATACGCACCTGCTCTTCGATCGTATCCCGTGTCGTGCCGGCGATCTCGCTGACAATCGCTCTGTCATAGCTTAGAAGGGCATTGAGCAGGGAGCTTTTACCTACATTGGGTTTGCCGATAATCGCCACACGAAACCCTTCGATCAAGCCTCTTCTTCGTCGGCTGCTCTGCACGATCGCTGTCATCTTTGCGACAATGGATGCAAGCTGATTCGAGAGCTGCACAAGGATATCATCGGGGATCTCATCCTCTGCATAATCGATCATCACCTCTGAGTAGGCCAAGGCCTTGAGCAATGCCTCTCTGCTCTGCTCTACAAATGCTCCCAGTTCTCCCTTGAGCTGTCGTGCCAGTATCTTCGCGGCATCGACACTTTTGGCTTCGATAAGCTTGGCTATCGCCTCCGCTTTACTGAGATCAATCTTACCATTGAGAAAAGCACGCTTGCTAAACTCTCCGGGCTCTGCCAGTCTGGCACCATGGTGGCGTGCGGCATCAAGAATCTCTTCTGCCACCACTATTCCCCCATGACACTGAAACTCAACAATATCCTCTCCCGTAAAGCTCTGAGGATTTTGGAAATAGACCACCAACGCATGGTCAATCAGCTCTCCGGAAGCATTATAGAGCGAAGTAAGGTCGCTATAACGGGGACGAAAAGAGGCTTTGGGGGCTATCTGTCTGGCGACACTACAGGCATCACTGCCACTGAGACGGACGATAGAGATAGAAGAGATGCCGCTGGCAGTAGCAATAGCGGCGATTGTGTCAGACATCAGCGCTTGTTGAACTCATTGATCAAGACATAGCGTTCACCATTACGTGCCCGCTTGATCGCTACATATTTATTGGGAAACTCCTCTCTGAGCTGCTCCAGTGCGATCTGCACCAGTATCCCATCCAGTGCTCTGGTTCTTCCCCAGCCCTCCTGCTCCACATGCTCGATCACAGGTACCATGTAGCTTCGTATCATCTCCTGCTGTGAGGCCAAAAACTGCGCGATCTCCAGCTTGATATACAATGAATACTTGTTCTTCAGCCAATTAGAGATGAGATAGGAGAGTGCGTTGTAGCGGTAACCCTCTTTGCCGATCAGCAGTGCCGCATCTTCTCCATCAATAAAGATATAGGCAGTGTTGTCAATCACATCCACCTCTACCACATCGATATCAAAACAACTGCAACCTATCAAAGTCCCAAGCTCCTTTTCTATCTCTTCCTGAAGTGGGGCAGTGGACAATACCTGCTGCTCGTCAGACAATGCTTGAGGTGTTGGTACATCTCTCTCTTCGTCAAAAAAGCTCCCCAGCACTGTCTCTTGCGCCACCGTGTGCTTGTCTGCTTTAGGCTTCTCTACTTTGGGCTTGCTTGCTTTGGGCTTGTCTATTTTTGATTGTGCTGATACGACGCTCTTGTGTGCTTCTGGCTTTAGCTCTCTGGGCTTATTAATTGGAGAAGTTGCTTTTTTCACCGGTCTCTGCTCTGGTTCAGCCGTAGCGCCAGCATGCTTGGGAGCAACCACAATAATGGCCTGTTTGGCGAAAAGACCCAAGAGGCCGGATGAGGGATGCTGAATGATCTCGCAGTCAAGCTCAGTCAAGGAGCAGTCAAATCGTCGTGTCGCCAAGGCATACGCTGCCTCTAATGTTTTTGCTTCAAACTTCTCCATCTTCAGTCCTTGCTCTTGTCGCTTTTAGGTGCTTGTTTGATGTTGTTCTTGTACTTCTCGTAAGAGATATTAATAAACTGCTGCTGTACAATAGAGAGTATGTTGTTGGTCAGCCAGTAAAGCACCAATCCCGCAGGGAATGTCAGGAAGAAGAAGGTCATGATCACAGGGAACCATTGAAAGATCTTCTTCTGCATAGGATCCGTCATGGTGTTAGGTGTGATCTTCTGCTGGAAGAACATAGAGACACCCATCAGTACAGGAAGGATATAGTAGGGATCCTTGTCAGAAAGATCTACGATCCAGCCGATCCATGGTGCGCCCTGTAGCTCATCTGCGTTGAGCAGTACGCGATAGAGCGCAAAGAAGACCGGTATCTGCAACAGCATCGGCAGACATCCACCCATAGGGTTGGCACCATGTTTTTTGTAGAGCTGCATGGTCTGCTGGTTCATCTTGGCAGGATCTTTACCATACTTCTCTTTAAGCTCTTTCATCTTTGGCGCAAGATCTCTCATCTTGTTCATAGACATCATGCCCTTATAAGAGAGCGGGAAGAGGATCAGCTTGACCAGTAGCGTAAAGAGGATGATTGCCCAACCCCAATTTCCTACAAAATCATGAATCCAGAGCATCACCCTAAAGAAAGGTCTAGAGAGAAAGGTAAACCAGCCAAATTCGATATTGTTGACCAGGTCTGGATGGATCTTCTCAAAAGTGCGCCACTCTTTTGCACCTATATAGCCGTGTAGCTTGAGTGCCCCTACCCCCTTGACAAAGGGCAGGGGATTGTTGCCTGCGTCCACACTGATCGTCGCATGCATCGGTATATTAAAATTATAAAAGAGTGAGGCATCATAGCGGTCAAAAGCAGAGACAATGGTGGCATTCTCCACCACTTCTGCTTTTTCCGCTTTCCCATCCTCTACGGTTGTCAATACTCCCTCAGTATCGCGGATCAAAGCACCACGGACAATCATATATCTGGAATGGTCTGTCTCAGGTCTGCGTCCTGGAGTAAGGAAGAATTCTGTCTTTTTGTCAACAGAAAGGTCTATGTCGTAATGTCCATCTGCATAAAAAGTGAGCTTTTTGGTAACCGTAGCGTCAGGAAGCGTCTGCGTCAGTACCAGTGTACCTGCCTTATCCCCTACAGTTACTTTGCTTGCTGATGCTGTATAGGGTACTGTAAAGGCCTCTGTATTGATGGCTGCATCGGTAAATCTCACCTCCAGAGGCAGTGTCCTGGCAGGATCAAAAAGCTCTAGATATCCTCCCTCGTCGTCTTTGTACTTCTCTTTTAGGAGTTTGGTACTGCTAATGCGTCCGAATTTATCGATCGTAGTAATATAGTTCTTGGCGGTAACAGTAGCAAGTGTTTCGCTCTTGCTAGCCTTTTTGCTTGTGCTCCCGGGAGCAGTCGGCTGCTTAGTAGAGGCGGATGCCGTGGCTACAGTGGGGGCTGTTTCGGGTGCAGCCTTGCTCTCTGTTATGCCAGATCCGGCTTGGGTCTGCGTTGTTGCTGTTTTTGTCCTGTTGGACTCGTTTTGAAGGACTGGTTTGGGCATCAGATAGTTGAAGCCTACCAGAACCACAAAGGAAAGCACGAGCGCAAGTATTAATCTTTTATGAAGATCCTGTTGTTCCAAAATAAAACCTTTTGATTGTAAATAAAATAGTTGAGGATTATACTATGATTTTGATTATAAGACGGCTACTTCATCAGAACTTTACATTTTCTGAGAATATCAACAAAGGATTTGCTGGTTTGGGTATAGTCACTCTCCAAAATTGGCTTTTTGGCAACAAAGATATAGTACCCTGTCTTTAGCGTGTCTATTTGGGAGATAAAGTGTGCACGAAGCAGGCGCTTTGCTCTGTTGCGGTGCACGGCATTGCCTACTTTTTTGCTGGCAACGAAACCAACCTTGCGGTCATTGGCCTTCTTGTAGAAGAAGACAAACCATGGGGTGTGCCATGTTTTGTCTGCTTTGCGATAGACCACATTGAAGTCTTTGGCACTTCTAATGCGGTCAAACTCTTTAATGCGGCCGATGGCTTATACCGCCAATCTCTTTCTGCCTTTGGCTCTTCTGGCATTGATCACTTTTCTACCATTTTTGGTTTTCATTCTGGTTCTAAAACCGTGTGTTCTTTTTCTTGGTGTGTTGTGGGGTTGAAATGTTCTTTTCATGACGAATCCTGTCTGATGGTATTAGCGCATAGTATTACTAGGCTTATTTTGGATAGAATAATAGCGAAATGGGCTTAAACAGAGATGATTTACATCAAAAACCCTCCTGTGAGAACCTCTACTCTATGCTATTTCTTGCTCTCTCTCAGCCTGTTCATTTTCATTTTGTGCTTGGCCACCTCTCTCATGTCCGCATGGCTGTCACTCTCGTCCATGATCTCTACACCCAGTATCGTCTCCACACAATCTTCCAGTGTGATAATGCCTTCTGTCTGATCATAGCTATCCAATACAAGAAACATATGCTCTTTCTTCTTAATGAAGAGATCCAGTGCCATGGACACAGGGATATTTTCATTGATCTTATAGATATCTTTTTGGATGCTGTTTAGCTGTACCTGCTGATCCGCCAATGCCTGTTTGAATATTTTTTTGGTCAGCACCATGCCTGTAATATTTTCTATATCTCCATCATATACCGGTACTCTGGAAAACTTGAAAATAGCAGGTTCATTCTCGACAATCTCCTTGATCGTACGGCTTCCATCCAGTGCAAATACGACGGTCCGTGGTGTTAGTATCTCATGGATCTTGATCGTATCCAGCTTGAGAATATTCTCGATCACATCAGACTCCTGCTCGTCGAGTACGCCCTCATCCTCGCTTTGCAAAGCACTCTCCAATAATTCTTCACGCGTAAGACTGAAGGTATCTTTGTCTTTATTGATCCGCGTAGTAACAAAGAGTGTCATCAAAATAATGGGATAGGTGATCCATATAAAAATGCGTATCAGATACGCAGACATCGGTGCCAATTTTTTCCAATAAACCGCTCCGATAGTTTTTGGAATAATCTCAGATAGGAACAGGATCGCAAAGGTCAGTACCACCGAGACATAAAAGACCGCCTCGCTGCCAAAAATAGCCTCAGCCTGAGCACCCACTGCAGCGGCACCTAAGGTGTTGGCAACTGTATTGAGTATCAGAATAGAGGAGATAGACTTGCTGATATTGACCTTGTGGTCTTTGAGCAGTTTTGCTGCTCCGGGGTTCTCTTTTTCCAATACAGAGACATAGGGCATATTGACCGAGAGGAGTACTGACTCAAGCACAGAACAGACAAAAGAGACCACCACCGCCAACAAAAAATAGAGTATCAATAAATCCAAAACGAAAAAAATCCTTTAAAGTAAAATAATGGTAGCAAGACCCAAAAAACTAAAAAAACCAACAATATCTGTCACGGTTGTCAGGATCACCGTGCTGCCTATAGCAGGGTCAATATCCAGCCTTTTGAGCAACAGAGGTACCATGGAGCCGAAAAATCCTGCACTCAGCAGATTGATCACCATAGAAAGTGCTATGACTATACCCAACATTCCTTTATCAAACCATACCGCAGCAATAATGCCGATTACTACCGCAAAGAGCACTCCGTTAGCAAGTGAAAGCAGCACCTCCTTCTTGATCGTTCTGAAGGCATCATTTTTGGCAATATCACCAAGGGCAAGCTGACGCACCACCACCGTCAGACTCTGGGTTCCTGCATTACCGCCCATAGAGGCTACGATAGGCATCAGTATAGCCAGTGCCACCAAGCTCTGCAGGGTATCAGAAAAGAGTCCGATCACAAGTGATGCCAATATGGCTGTGAGTAGATTGATCCCCAGCCATACTGCCCTTGCCTTACCTGCCTTTAGCAGATTGTCATCCTCTTCAGCATCATCATCGACACCCGCCAAATGGTACATTTGATCGGTGGCCTGCTCACTGATAATGTCATAGATATCATCAGAAGTGATGCGCCCCAGAAGTTTACCTCTATTGTTAACAACAGGAAGTACATTCAGGTCATACTCCTGAAACTTTTTGACCACCTCGTTGATATCTTCATGATCTTCAGCAGAGATGACCTGATAGCTTTCCGGTGCCTCTTCGATATTTTCTCTTATACTCTTATCAAAATCAAAGGTCAACAAATTGTCCAGACTGATTCCATAGAGCAGCTTACCATCTTTGGCTGTAATAAAGATGTACTGGATATTCTCAAGTTCCCCATCTCTGCGGAGTTTGGCAAAGTCTCTGATTACATCATTGACTGTCTGCTCAAAACCCGCAGCATAGACCTCTATCTGCATATAGGCACCGGCTTCTTCTTCTTCATACCGCTTCAGCTGGAGGATATCCGCCTGATCCTCTTCATCCAGGTGCCCAAAGACCTCTTTGGCGACCTGCTCATCATGCTCTTCGAGATCCTGGATAAAGTCCGTCTGGTCATCAGACTCTAGATCAGAAAGAGACTCTGCAATCTCTTTGGGTGTATACCGCTCTACGATATCCCCAAAATAGCGATCAGGAAGCTCCAGTGCCACATCCGCAATCAGCTCATTTGGGATCGTCTGTATTGCCTCATTGAAGCTTTTTTCATCCATATCCTTCAGCAGGTTAGCTATCTCGGACGGGTGGAGCTCCTCCATATCATGCGAATGGAGATATCTCTCTAACTCATTCATGGTGGGCTCCTCTCTCGCTGGATTATTTTTGGTATTATACACTTTTTTCTATTTTTATCCAGTGGGAAATGCTGTGTACTATTTTCATACACTTAATCTATCTAAAAAAATAAGGTTATAATTTTATCGATTTCATTTTATACGGCTACTCTCCTCCACACTCTTTCGCAGATCTTTTTCTGAGAAGTTTTTTCTGTCTGATCTTGCCTGAACGGCTGATCTTATACTGGTAGCTATAGTCACCACACCCATAGGCTGAATCATTGATGACATAATGCTCTTTGACAATATAGCCCTTCCCACTCTTGCGATACTTGGCACTGTATTTATCCGCATGACTCTCGGCATCACCATGTAGCCATAGGACAAGTCTGATCTCCGCAGGGGTATCGATGGGTCTGACCATATCTATCACATCCCTGACATTCTCAAGCCGCCATGTTTTACGAGCAGTGTCGAGCATAAATCCATTGTGGTACCATGAGCCAGAACTGGCCAGTCCACCCCATTCTCCCTTTTTAAATGCATAGCGTTTTTTCATAGTCATGCGCTCAAATATACGCTTGTTATGTGGTGAGTCCCTATAGATCCGAAGTGATGTGCTTACCGTTACGGAATCCTTACCTAGAGGCGTCTTTTCCACACTTGTGCTATACTTGCGAAGCTCCACATATTGCACGCCCCGTTTCAGTGTAAAAGCCTTAGAGCCATAGTGCCCAAGTGTCTTGAGAGTCTTCCAGCCTGCATTGGCAGTGACTGTTAGCAGTGTTGCTATGAGTATCATTTTTATCTGTTTCATTATTCTTCCTTTACATTTCATCTAAAATCCCTCCCCGGGAAAAGTCATTCCTGACAATCTACTATTTTTTGTATTCGCATCTAGTTTTAGATACCGCATATTCACCCACCCAAGAACCGCCTTTTACCTTCTGGCATTAAGTATGTCATCTGAAACTACATTAACTACTCTAAATATAAGAAGTTTATTTGGGTAGATGATGTTAGAGGCATGTCTTAGATACTTCTTATTAACCCAAGCTCCATCGCTAAAGCTTACACCTCTCTCAAAGAACATAATATCATCAGGCAAAAAGTCAATTCTGCACCAAGTAGCAGAGCCATTCTTTTTGCAGTTATTTATAACAATGCCAGTAGCATAAGGTATAAGCTCTCCCATCTTTTTAGATGGGCAGAAGCAAACTGACGGACAGCAAATGTGTCATTATCTACCACACCCATCACCTCATAGTATGATCCACCGGCGAAATAGAAATTAGAGAAGATTAAAATGTAAGTATTTTTGCTAGTTTCATATTTTTCTTTTAAGATGATATAGAATATACCCAAAAATAGTATCAGCTATATCTTCTTGGGTCTAACAAAATTATATGTCAAAAGTATGTCATTTTAAATATTTCTTCTACTAATCATATGCTACTTCAGGCAAAAGACAAAGCGTTCCATCTTTGTTTGCTTTAATTCTGGATACAGAAGTACCATCATAAACTGTTTCTGCTGGCACTTTAGCCATTTTTGATTTAAGATAGGGATAGAGCTCCATATCTCCGCCATTTGTACCTTTTTTTGCTCTGTACCTTTTAAATACCATCTTGCCATCTGCTCCTTTGTCATAAAAAGAGGATCTCCAGAGTGAGCCATCTCTTCTCACGCCATACACGCTGCAACACCCCAGTACTATCTTTTTCCAGTCAGAAAATAGGCTTATCTTTTCTAATTTTTTATCTGTAAGACTCCAAAGTGTACCATCTTTTTTTAGTCCGATATCATAATTACAACAATCATGCCCGGTAAGCCTAATGCCAAAATCAGACCAACCCCTTGAAGCACTCAACTTTTTTGCCTTCACACTAAGCCCTTCTCCCCATCCCCAAAGTGTACCATCTCTTTTGATAGCATACATACGGTCGCCACGATTGATAAATTTGGCTCTTTCAAAGCCTGCACCTATTTGTTTGGGCTTTAGGTGATAGATGGTTTTCTTCTTATAAATCGGCTTACCTGTATGAGGATCTACAGGAATGATCTGCCCCCAGTTACACCCTCCTGCTTTACCAAACTGCCAAAGCGTGCCATCTTTTTTGAGTGCGGTATAGCCAGAGCAAGTATTCCAAGCCTTGACCCAGTCTCTACTATGGGTCAACTCCTGCCTCTTCAGATCTGTTTGCGTAGAGTGTCGTTGTGGTTTCGGCGCGGTGGTACATGCCTGAACCACCAAAGCCAAACCAACTATCACCAAACTCGATATAAGTCTAGTCATAATACTCCACTCCCTTGTCTGTCACATACCCACTACGCCCATCTGGCAGCGTAAATCTAGCCAATACGCCTCTGTAAGGAGCTAGCTTGGCATACTTGATGGCTGTTTTGCCGCGACAGCCCCAGCGTCCGTTTTTCTGTAGCAGCACGTCTTTGCCTGCAAATTTCATCGCATCATACAGCCCTGACCTTTGACGGAGTATGCTGTAGTGGAGTGCTACTGTATTTCGTGTGTCAATCCGTTTTAGCTTGCCATATATTCCATACTGTCTACCACGTTGGTAGTAGAGCATCGTTGAATCCAAATAGCCTTCAAACTTAACTCTTTTTTTGTGTTTGGCAAAGTAGATATCATCTACACTGCTCTTGCTTATGGTTGCGATATGGTGTACCTTGTGGAGCTGTCGCTTCGCTTTTGGATAATTCTCCATATCGCCACCAGTAAGCATGATACCCACATCAAACCCGCCAGTACCTCCAGAGATGTCGATCCGATACTCCATCATACCCACACCACAAAGGGGCATATCAGGGAATGCACCATACAGGGCAAACTCCAGTAGTCTGTTGTCCTTGTCCAGTGCCTGCATATTGTTTTTGCCAGGAAGTGCCGCAGGGCTGATAAACTTGAGTCTGTCATAGACAATGCGCCCTCCTTTGTACACATAGAAGCTTTTGTCTGGTCTCTGATAGATACGGTAGTGCCCAGCGCTATCTCGTATAATCTTGTCACTCTTGGATGGCAAGGCCTTAGTGCCTCTCGGCATAGCGGTACTACTGTTTTGACAGCCTAGTAGCAGGATGGCTGTTATGGCTATAGAGATAAATCTCATCTTGGTTCTCCTTTGTGTGCTCTGTCTGCTACATTTGCTTGCTCACAATAGATACAGCGGCAAAATGTAGGCTAGAGAGAATGATTATCACAGTCATCCTCACAACTACCTGTTCTGCATGCTCAATCTAAGCCCTTCTAGTTGTCATCATGGATGACTCTTCTCATCTGCATACTATACCCTTCGCCTTCTTTCTCTACTTTATTGTCAAAAGAAACCATTTTGATAATCATCTGATGCTGAACCCGCTTACTGCCTTCTTTGAAACTTTTGGTCATTGTGAAATATATTGTATCTCTATCCGATACGATAGCATCCAAGGATACGCTATTGTCTATATTGAAAAGCCTTAGTGCATCATGTTCTATTCTTTTTATAAGTTCTCCTGTATGTATATCTAGCACATCAAATACAATATTATAATTATAGTTATGCCTATCTGTTTTATCATTGATTTGCTGAGGCACAACTATAGTATCTCCTGTTAGAATATAGTCATAAGAAAATCCTATATTATTAGTGTTAATCTCATGTGCAATATCTTTTTTGAATACAAAAGTATTGGTATTCACATTGTAGGCATGCAATACATGGTCATGTAATCCTTCTCCATAGATATAATAAATTACATCTTTGTATTTATATGGTTTTGATACATACATTGAAGGAGCCCAACTCTCTTTCGAACTCTCTACTAGTGTTATATTTTGTATCTCAGAACTCATATTGTACTCCACCAGATAAAGATCTATAATCTTATTGGGTGCACCAAGGTGCGTTGTACCAGTTTCATAGACCACAGGAAGAAGCATCCACAACTTATCATTATCCAACATCAATCCAGGCAAAGGTATACCAAAACCACTGTATAGTGTATAGTTATGATCCCCTGTATACTTTTCTTTAAAATCATTGATTATATTGTCAACACGATAGTTTGGATTATTATATTCATTTGAATGCTGTGCAAGATTAATATCTCTTTCTCCGTTGTGTACATTTTCACTGTCCTCGAGGAGCTTAACATTAAACAAGTGATATCCATACTCTCCACCCAAAACCTCTGTAAAGTCCACATAAAAATAGCGTTCGTTATTTACAACTGGTATGCTTTCGTAGTGTGTTATCGCACTACTTAAAGAGTTGGCAGTATAATAATCATACCCATCATACTGCACAGGAAGACCATCTGAAGTGTTGATAATACTCAGGGTGCCTTGTTGCCCTGTTTGCACTACAGACAGTTGTTGATTTTCCAAAGGCATAAACCATCCTTGCGCCAAATCGAAAGTGCCCCTATGCCCCTCTTTGTACTGAGGGTCTCTGTCGGCATGATACACAATCTCCTCATTGACCAAATCATATTTGATAAATCTACTGTGTGATTTGCTTTCTTTACTCTCAGGCAATGTCGGGAAATAAAGAAAGTTTTGATCTTTT
>JALWVW010000324.1 GCA_027079365.1 Campylobacteraceae bacterium
GCTCTACTGCAGACATTCCACTGCAGAGTACAAAAGTACTAATTGCCAAACAATCAACACTGAGTAGCAAAATACTTTCCCGTATCATTGATTCTCTGGGGTATCCCTATGATATCGTATCGAGCAAAGAAGATTTTGCACACCATATGGGCAAAGAGGACTATCTGGCAGTCTTTACCGATGAACCTTTCCTCGACTCCCAACAGAGAGATATGCTACGTTCATGGCATACTACATTTGTCTTCACCTCTGATCCAAGTGACAGTACGCTTAGGAATGATATTCACTACTACAAGGTTGACTCTCTGATGCAAAACAAAGGGATAGAAACAATTATTAAAAAAATAGAGGAGAACAGAGATGAGTTTTAATGTCCTGATCGTAGATGATGATTTTATTAACAGAAAGTTGATAAGCACCCTACTCAAAAAAAATACAGATATCATAAGTGGTATGATGGAAGCAGAAAATGGTTCAGAGGCATTAAGTATCCTCAGGGAAGACAGCAGTATCAATATGATCCTGCTTGATATCATGATGCCTATATTAGACGGGAAAGAATTCCTAAAGATTTTCAGAGCAGATGCTGAGAATAATGCTATTCCCATTATTGTCCTCTCTACAGACGACACACAAAGAACAGCTGTATTTAACTATGGTGCAGATGATTTCCTATTGAAACCCATCAAGGAGGGAGAGCTGATCTCCGCCATTAAAAAGTGGATCACCTAAGCACCACTTCTACTAGAAGAACCCCTCTAAAGGAGTGCCTCCTTTAGTACCTCTTCTATGCGAGAAACCCCCACTATTTCCAGATGTTTCTTGACCTCATCCGGTATCTCCTCCATATCGCGTGCTACATTTTTCCGGGGGATCAGTACACGCTTAACGCCCGCCTTGTAAGCAGCGATCAGCTTCTCTTTGAGCCCGCCGATAGGCAACACTTTGCCTGTCAATGTCAACTCGCCTGTCATCGCAATCCTGTTGTCTACTTTTTTGTTGCTCAATATAGAAGCAATCACTGTTGCCATGGCGATGCCTGCACTAGGACCATCTTTGGGTGTTGCCCCTTCCGGGACATGTAGATGAAGGTCATAGCGTTTATATACCTCGCTTGCATCGACTTCGATACCTTCTTCCTGCTCCTTGAGACTCTTCGGAATCATATCGGCAGGTATCTCAAGTACTCTGGTATCTATCAGAATCTTCACCACGCTGTTTGCAATACGCGCTGACTCCTTCATTACGTCCCCAAGACTTCCGGTGAGTTGCAGTATGCCCTTTCCTTTGATTCTGGTTGCTTCCAGTGTTAACACATCTCCACCCACCGCTGTCCATGCCAATCCATTGACAATACCAACCTGTGGTTCTTTCTCTACTGGAGAGATCTCAAATACCTTCTTGTCTGCATAACGCTTGAGATTTTTTACTGTAATGCGTGTATGCTCGATAGTAGGATCATTCAATACCTTTCTTGCGACTTTACGCATCAGCGATGCAATCTTTCTGCGAAGATTTCTGACACCCGGCTCTCGGGTATACTCTTCGATCAATTTCCGCAATGCTTTATCACTCATGCTGAACTCATTTTTCCTGAGTGCATGCTTCTTGAGCTCCTGTGGTATCAAATATCTCCGAGCGATCTCAAACTTCTCGTTAGGAGTATAACTACTCAAAAAGATAAACTCCATCCTATCCCGTAATGCGGAGGGAATACGACCCACATCATTGGCTGTCGCAATAAAGATCGCTTTGCTCAGATCAATATGGAAGTTCAAATAGTAGTCACGATAGTGGGCATTTTGTTCTGGATCGAGTATCTCCAACAATGCAGCCGTAGGATCACCCCTGTGGCTTCGTCCTACTTTATCGATCTCGTCCAACACGACCACAGGATCCATCTTCTTCGCTTCCACCAAGCCCTGCACGATACGCCCAGGCATAGCCCCCACATAGGTACGGCGATGGCCCCTGAGCTCATTGACATCCTCAAGACCCCCCAGTGCAATACGCACCAACGGTCTCCCCAGTGCCGTTGCGATAGAGTTTGCCAGTGATGTTTTACCTACACCCGGAGGGCCTGCAAAACAGAGGATGACCCCCTTCTCATCCTTATTTTTCTTACCACGAAGCTCTGCTAGCTCTTTGACGGAAAAGTACTCTACAATACGTTCTTTGGGTTTCTCTAGGGAATAGTGATCTTTATCCAGTTCCTGAGCGACTTTCCGGACACTGAGACTCTCCTTGCTGAATATACCAAAAGGCATCTCGAAGACCCACTCAAGATAGCTCTGTACTACATTGGCATCTCCACTGTCAGGATGCATTCTGGTAAGCCTATCGAGTTGCTTGGCTATCTCTTTGTAGGCATCCTCTTCGAGATAGGGCTTAATCTTTTCCAATTTTTCTCTAAATTCGGCGATCTCCTCCTCTCGCTGTGTATCAGTGCCCAGTTCCTGCTGTATCTCTTTAAGCTGCTCTTTGAGAAAGTACTCTTTGTTTGTCTGCTCTATTTTAGTATGTACCTTGTGCTGTATCTCTTTTTGCACTTTAAGTGACTCTATCTCTGCGATAGCAATATCGATCAATCCCAAGAGCCTACTCTCGATATTGCTGTCTGCATAGAGTTTGTAGGCATCTTCCTTTTGGATCGTTAGCATAGACGAGACGAGATCTGCGATACGGTAGGGCTCACTATTCTCTTCGATCGTTTTGACAAGATCTGTCGGAATGGTACTATTCATCTGTGAAAGCTGCTTGATCTTGGCCCTTAACATATCCAGCAATGCAGCGATACGTGTATCATCATAGGGGCCGTTCTCTACGATTGAGATCAGCGCCTTGAGTGGATTTTCCTCTGCCGGCTCCACGATCTGTGCCCGTGCCAGCCCCTGGAAGAGTATCTTTATCCTACCATCAGGCATCTGTACTTTACGCATGATATTGCCCACCACACCTACCGGATAAAGCGATTCGAAGTTTCGCTCTCCCTCTTTACCCGACGCTGTCGAGGAGACAAAGAGCAAAGAGTTCTTCTCCATAGCCTCTGTCACTGCATCTATATCCTGCTGCGAGGCAAGAAAAATAGGACTGATCATAAAGGGATAGAAGAAGAACTCATCCTCTGCGATAATGGGTAAAATAGTAGGAAATTTCTCATAGTCGCTTAATTGCATATCGTATCCTTTGGCTTTATAAAGGGACACCTCCAACACTAGGTATCCTGAATATAGAAGTATAGCAAAAGGTTGATAATCTAAAGGGCACATCTAATAATAGGTGACGCCTGTCATAAAATTTAAAAAATACCTAGATTTAAGTGTGAAAATTAAGGTATGGCAAAAGAAAAGCTGGAGGGACAAATTCTACCCCACCATATCTAACGGGCTCATCACCTTCGCCTTGCTCATCTCCGCTACCACATGTGTATAGATCATGGTGGTCTCTACTGATTTGTGCCCAAGCAACTCCTGAATACTCCGCAGGTCAATACCACTTTGCAGCAGGTGGGTGGCGTAGGAGTGTCGGAAGATGTGGGAAGTGACGCGTTTGTTAAGTTGTGCTTTCTTGGCTGTCTCTTTGATGTTTCTGCCCAATGTTTGAGGGTGGAGGTGGTGTCTTCTTCTCTCTTTTGTGCGTGGGTCGGTAGAGATGTTTTTCATAGGGAAGAGGTACTGCCATTTTGTTTCATATTTGGCATTGGGGTACTTTTTGCTTAGGGCATAGGGGATATAAGCACTTCCGTACCCAGCCTTC
>JALWVW010000325.1 GCA_027079365.1 Campylobacteraceae bacterium
ACACAATCCCATACCCAAGTATCGAAGCGACAAATCGCCTCTCCAGTCCAGCGGAGAGTGCGAGCATAGAAGAGGAGACCATGGGTGCCATTGCTGCCTCAAAAAGTGTGACTTGGGCAGAGAGTCCTCGGAGATCCATCAGCCAAAAGAGTGCAAACAGTACCAGGGGTGTGAGCAGCAGCTTGAGCATCAGTCCGACACCAAAGGCTGTGAGCTTGTCTCTGTCCAGACGGAGTTTGAGATAGAGTCCGATGGAGAGCAGAGCAGCAGGTGTCAGAGTGGCTGCCAGTATCGAAAGCAGATCCATCAGCCAGCTAGGTACCATGCTACGATCCATGAGCAGTGCTGTAATCAGTGTGACAAAAGCAGGGAAGGTAAAGATGCGATACAGGATGCGGGAGAGTGTTGCCTTTTGACTGCTGTAGAGAGAGAGGGTGAGCAGCCCCATGGTCGAAAGAATTAAAAAGGATCCCAGCTGATCATAAATGACAGCGTAGGGAATGCCATCCTCACCAAAAAAAGCCTTGGTAAAGGGCACACCCAAAAAAGAGGTGTTTCCATAAGGGGCAACCATCAATAGTGCACCTGTCAATGATCTGCTCCAGCCCAGTATTTTGGAGCACAGTAGTATGATACCCACAGAGAGAGTATAGAGCAACCATGCGCTACCAATAGGCAAAATGAAACGGCTGTCCACCTTCAGATCCACCATATAGACAAAGACCAGTGCAGGCAGAGAGATATAGATGACAAAATGGTTGAATCTTTCTGCCCAACGCTCCTGCGTGCCAGAAGCCAAAAAACGCTGCGCGCCATATCCCCCTAGCAAAAACAGCAGCAGCATCAGTACTGAGCCCATCTAGACCTCTTTTTTACAAAGTATAGCTATAATACCCTTATGGAAAACAGTTTACACTTTACACTAAAGCCAAGTACCATAGAGAACCTTCAGCTCTATGCCAAAATACTGGATAAAGATGTCAGTATTTTGATGGAGGAGGCATTGGAGGCCTATTTTGCTGAGATACAGAAGCGCTTTATGGAGAAGAGTATTGCAGATGAAAATGCATTGACCAATCTAGACTATGAAGAGTTTTGGGACGGGGTGGAGCTCTGAGCTATTTATGATGATAGGGTATAATTAGTGCAACAATGGTCTCTATTTTGGTTGGGAGTTTTATGTAATGAGAAATATCTGGATACCACTCTTTCTTTTGCTGATCTTGACACTGGTGTGTACATGGCAGCATAAAGAGAGTTTCGGTCAGCCACCACACTATGTGATCAGCCAGAAAGCGGGTAGATGCTATCTGAACGGTGCACTACAGAGTCAGGAAGCAGTAAACAAGCTCAGAAAAGAGTTTGCAGCCCATGGTGTGATCTTGGACACCAAAGGTGTAGATATCAATGCGCTGCTTGTGCCTAGAGGGAGCTTGGTACTGGTAGGGAAGACTATTCCACTTTTTGTCTCCTCTTGCCACAATGCAAAAATAGAGTATAGTGAAGAAGTGTTGACATTTTCTGGTAGCGTAGAGAGCGAGGAGCAGAAGAGAGAATTAGAGAGTCTTCTACGGCAGGAGCGCATACCTGTCAAAAACATGATAAGTATTGTTGTGCCTCCCGAGATCCATTTTATTATTACCCAGAAAAGAAGACGGCATTATGTGATGGAGGGGTATTTTTCCAGCCCATTACAGCAAAAAAAACTACAGGCACTGTTCCAGGCAAAAAAGTCTATCTTGCAGGCACGCTTAGAAGAGATAGACCCTCAGCTAAAAGACAGAAAGAATATTCTTGAGAAGCTGATGCCAATCATTCCATTCTTTATCTTGCGGGTACATGAAGGCACACTGCGCTATCAGGGAGGAGTGCTCTCTATTGAGGGGAAAGTGCTGCATCAAAAAGAGATAGAACGAGCAGGCAGCTATCTCTCCAAACTTGGTATTGAGACACAAGATAAGCTGACCCTTGACATTAAGGCGATCAAAGGGAGAAAAGCGAAGAGGAAGGCAAAGAAACTTCTCAAAGCATTGCAAAAACAGCGCGCCAAAAAGGCAGCGGTAAAAAAAGCCCAGCAGGAAGTCTCTGAGGATATTGTAGCAATGATGGATGCTAAGGAAGGAAAACAGCGGGCTGTCATTAGTGACAACAGTAAAGCTAGAAAAAATCTGAGAACGCTGTTTGAGGGAGAGGTTATCAAGTTTAATCCTACCCAAACCACGCTTACTCCTCTGGGGTTGGGCACAGTCAGCAAGATCGCAGTGATCCTCAAGACCTATCCCTCTGTTAAGATAGAGATCGCGGGGCATACAGATTCAGATGGAGATGATGCATTTAATATGCTGCTCTCTCAAGGCAGGGTCAACAATGTCAAGCGAGCATTGATGAGAGAGGGGATTGCCAAAGAGCGTATCAAGGCTGTAGGCTATGGTGAGACCAGGCCTCTCTTTCCTAACAGCACAAAAGAAAACAAAGAAAAAAACCGCCGTGTCGAAATCATTGTGGAAGGAGAATAATATGGGAGCGGTTGTATCGGAGTTGTCTACCTGCCTGATCCTGGCTGCAGTGCTGGGTCTCTGGATAGGATGGATCGTTCGTGAAAATAGATATGCGAAGAAGCAAAAGAGCAGTCCTACCGAAAGGAATACTGCGGAGTCTACCTGACCCGATAGAGTACCGCATACATCAACGGCACATAGATGAGGTTAAGCAAGGTTGCCCAGGCCACACCAAAGCCCAGTGCGATCGCCATGGGCTGCACGATGAGTGACTGCCCGCTGGCAAAGAACATGATGGTCATCAGGCCCAATACGGTGGTAATGGAGGTCAGAAAGATAGGGCGTAGGCGCATTTGTGCTTTGGCTACTAAGGCTGGATGTTCTTTTTCAGTTTTGATGAAGTCTAACATAATGAGTCCGTCATTGACCACCACACCTGCCAATCCAATCAGCCCCATGACACCAATAAGCGTGAGATTGAGACCAAAAAGATAGGTGCCAATCAGTGCACCAAGGATGGAGAGTGGGATTGTGGAGAGCACGATGAGTGGCAGGACAAAGGAGTTGAACATCCAGACCAGTGAGATGAAGATCAGGAAGATAGCGATTGTAGCTGCACGGGTCATCTCTATTTTGACCTGTCTGTTCTCCTTTTCCTCTCCTTTGATGATCACTTTGACGCCCTCTTTTCCTATGCTATCGAGTGTAGGCCTGATACGCTTCATGACTTCCGTGGCGAGGATGCGTTGCTTGTCAATCGTGGCCACCACTGACCAGACCCGCTCTCCCTCCTCTTTGTAGAGTTTAAGCATCCGCTTTTTGTAGATGAACTCAGCAATATCACGCAACAATACTGTTTTGCTACCATCAGGTGTTTCGATAGAAAGAGAGCCGATCTGGTAGTTGTGCTCTTTGCTTGGATCTTCCAGACGGATACGAACCAGTCCTTTGTCATCAAATATCTTTCCGTACTCTGCTTCCAAGAAAAGCCCCCGAAGTGAGGAGACCAAGCTGGCCTCGGTGAAGCCAAGCGACTGTCCATAGCGGTTAAGTTTGAATTTCAGTTCCAGCGGCCCCTCCTTGGCATTGTCACTGACAAGTGTCGTGCCGTTGATCTCTTGAAGTACTTTTTTCAGTTTCGCGACAGCGGCAAAAATCTGCACATCATCAGCACCTGTAAATCCAATCTCGATGTCATTCTTGACAATACCTGTCTGCGGGACATAGGTGTTGATCTCTTGGAAGATTTTTTTGCCTTCCTTGTCGGTCATTTTCTGGAAGCGAGGCAGTACGCGTTGTTCTAGGGACTTAAGGATATCATGGGAGTCCATGGTGCGGATCATGTCCTCACCGTCATACTCCAGTGAGAGGTAGGGGTTGATATACTTGTCAAAAAAGTTTTCAGGTTTTCTTTCGTGCAGATTGACAAAGATCTGAAACAGATGCTCTCCGGATTCAAAGGTTTGGTCAGGGTTGAATTTGATCCCAGCGATGGAAGTGACCGAGGAGACATCATCATGGTTGATAGATTTGAGAATATCCTGCTCCACAAGAGAGAGGAGTTTTTCGGTCTCTTCGAGTCTATTGTTGACATCGACTTTGCCACTGATATAGACTTGGCTGGCATCAAAGCGGGGGAAGAGTTCAAATTTGAGTATCTTGAACATACCGACTGTACCCAGTGCAATGCCTACGATGATCAAAAGCAGTGCAGATTTCTTGAAGTGAAGCAGGCTGCTTAGCACTGTACCATAAAAGGCATTGAATCCATCCCAAAAGGGGCTGGGTTCATGATGGTCAATGGTCTTGCCCACGGTGAAGAACTCTTTGGCGTGTAGGGGCAGAAAGTAGAAGGCTTCAAACAATGAGCTGATGAGAAGAATCGAGATCATGACTGGCAATACCTTGACAAACATACCCATTTGCCCGCTCATGATCAGCAGGGGAAGGAAGGCAAAGACAGTAGTTGTCGTGGCAGTCAGGACAGCAGGAAACATCTCGACAGCCCCCTCAATGGCAGCCTCTCTGGGTGCTTTACCCATCTCCATATGTCGGTAGATATTTTCTGCTACCACGATAGCTTCGTCCACCAGCATACCCAGTGCTATCAGAGCGCCTAGCATAGTGAGCATATTCATACTGTATCCCATCACCTCTGCGGAGATTAACGCAATGAAAAAACTGGTGGGGATACCGATCGCTACGACAGTGGCAATGCGCCAGTTGACACTCAAAAAAAGTGCCAAAAAGACGAGAAAGAGACCAAACATGATATTGGTAGTGACCAGATTGATACGGTTTTTGATCCAGACAGAGGTGTCGGTATAGACTTCAAAATGTAGCTTGGGGTAGGCTTTTTTAAATGCAGGGAGCATCTCTCTGATCTGCTTGCTCAGTGCCAGTGCATTGCCTGCTTTGGTCTTGGTGGTGTTGATGGAGATATTCTGCTGCCCGTTAAAGTGGGAGATCTCCCGCGGTGTACTCAACCCATAGCTGACAGTGGCGATATCCCCCAGTCGTATTCGCCTGGCTCCAATACTTAGTAGTGTATCTTCTAGTGTCTTGGCATCTTTTGCACCATTGACTGTAGAGAGATAGATGAGCGCTCCCTGCTGTTTGATGGTGCCTGCAGGGTAGATAGAGCTGAGGGTACTGATGGACTGATAGAAGAGTGCTTTGGGGATATGGTAGGCACGGAGTTTGGCTTCATTGAGTTTGATGCTGACCTCATCATCGGCATCTCCCCTTATTTCGATGGTGTTGAGGGCTTTGATATTGCCCAGTTTGCTTTTGAGCGTGTCGGCAGCATCGATGAGTCTGGCTTTGGGCTCATCACCGGAGATAGCGATCAGTAGCAATGGGAAGTTGTAGACGAGAATTTTGGCGATAGGCTCATTCATATCTGAAGGTAGATCCCGCTTGATGGCAGCAATGACATCTTTGGTATCTCCTAAAACAAGCTGATTGTCGGCCCCAGACTTGATATCTGCAGTGATCGCAAAACTGCCATTTTGGATGACAGTCTCTACATTGCTAAGATTGTTGACACTTTTGAGTCCGTCTTCTATGGATTTGACTGCCATTTTGTCTAGGACATCTGCACTCGCCCCCACATAGCCCCCGCGGATAGAGATTTTGTCTAGTTCGGCAGGAGGGAAGATCTCCTTGGGGATACTTTTGTAGGCAAAAAATGCCATCAGCAGGAGGAGGACAAAAAAGATGTGGTTCAGTGCCGGTCTGTCAATGGCAAACTTGATAAAGCTTCTAATCATGAGGTGCCTCCTCTTCGGCGACATCAGTGATCTCCTTGTTTTCTTCCATGGAGAAGATGGTGTCCGTGATACGGTTTTTGTATTTAAGCTGCTCAACATTCATCTGCAGGATGCTGTGTTCTTCTTTAAGGGCAGCCACTTCTGCTTCAACCAGATTGATCTCCTTGCTTTCGTGATAGATCTGATTGCTGAGATAGACCTTCATCAATGCCAAGATCAGAATGATTGCCATGGAGAGCATGGCGATCGAGAGGATGCCGAGTGAAATGCCTTTTTCCTTGCGATGCATCAGCTACTCTCTTTGAAGCGGAATGAGCGAAGTTTTGCACTGCGGCTTCTGGGATTTTGCAGTAACTCTTCTTTGTTTGCAATGATGGGTTTTTTGGTGAGTATTTTACCTAGTGAATGGTTCTTTCCGCAGGTGCAGCGCAGTGCATTCGGATCGCAGATACACTGTTGTGCCCAAACTCTGAAGCGGTTTTTGACCAGACGGTCTTCGAGTGAATGAAAGGTGATCAGGGAGACTGTCGCACCGGAGGGTTTGCGTTCTTCTAGAGCATCCAATAAACCTTCTATCTGCCCTAGCTCGTCATTGACTTCGATGCGAATTGCCTGAAACATCAAGGTGGCAGGATGAATTTTCCCGCCGGAGTAAAGTACCTTTCTTGCAATGTCACTCAACTTCTTGCCACTCGTGATTGGTGCGTGTGTGCGTGTTTGTATGATTGTCTCTGCCAGCTTTTCTGCCTGAGAGATCTCTCCATAGTGCCTGAAAATATAGCTCAGTTTCTCTTGGGTATAGCTATTGACGATATCATAGGCGGTTAATGAGGCTTCCTGATCCATACGCATATCCAGTGTATCGCTTTCGAAGGAGAAGCCTCGCTCCTTTTTGTCCAGTTGCAAAGAAGAGACACCAAAATCAGCCAATATGCCAACGATGGGCGTCTCCTTGATTTTCAAAAAAGTCTGGGCAAAACTTCCTTTGTAGAGTGCATATCTGCCAGAGTAGGGCTGTAGCCGTTGCTGTGAAAAGGAGAGTGCCTCCTTGTCTCTGTCAATACCGACTATACTGAGATGGTCAAAATGTGCCAATAGTGCGCTACTGTGTCCCGCGTATCCCAGCGTACAGTCTATGATATGACCAGGGAGAGTGTGTGAAAAACTTTCCAGCACGGCATGCTGCAATACGGGAATATGTGGAGTTTTATCTGTTGTGCCGTTCAATGTTTACCTTCTACTTGTTTATCTCTTATGGTACTGTCTATAGTGCGTAATATTTATTTGGTATAATACCCAAAATAGCCAAAAGGATAATAGGTGACCAGTAAACATCTCGTAGAAGAGATTCAGAGTGTTTCACTTTCAATGTTTCGTAAGAATTTTTTAGGTGTGTATCATGGTTCGATGTCTGCACGCACCTCTTCGAATACATTTCTCATCAATAAGAAAGAGGCCATTTTTGATGAGATAGATGAAGATGCATTGATACATCTGGATATTCTCAAGCGGGATTACCGCTGGCATATCTCGAGTATGGACAGCGCCATACATGAGCAGATATACCAAGAGATGTCCCAAGCCAAGTATATCAGCTATACCATGCCACCCTATGCCACAGCATACTCCCTGAGTCATGCCAAGCTCTCACCCAAAGACTACTTTGGAGATCTTAACATTGGTGAGATGATCATCTATGATCCTGGTGCATTTCATGACTGGTATGACAGAGCTCCTTATGAGATAAGCAGCTTTTTTAAAGGGAGCCGATGCCAGATGATGCTAATCAGGGGGTATGGGCTGTTTACCTATGACCGGGACATGATAGAGATGGCAAAAAAGATCGCATTATTGGAGAACAGTGCCAGACTTTTGATGCTGAATAGTTCTGCCTAACTTTCAGACTATAGTGCTATCATTAGAGAGATTTTTTATTCAGTATGTATATGCGGAGTGTAAATGGAAGAGATAACTACAAGATTTGAGATTGTGCGTCTTGCTGTAAAGATGGCTGACCATGAAACAGTGGCAATACAGGCCAAAAAGCTTAGAGATATCAGCCTTGATGAGGATCTTAACGAGATCATTGTGCTGCTTGAAAATAAAAATTACAGGCAGGCACTTTTTCTTATGAAGGGTTATGTCAACTCTCTGGACGATAGTTTCTTCCATGAGCCCATCTCCAGGCCTACAAGTAAAAAACCCAAAGCACCGGAACCTCCGCAGGCAACACAGAACCTGTTTGATATGATGCAGCCTCATAGCAACCAAACGATCAATTTGGATGACATGTTGAGAATGACAGAGGAGAGTGCGGAAGAGACTGTAGAATATCGTAAAGCGGAATACACAGCCGATACCTATATTGCGGAAGCAAAAGAGGAAGTGGAAAAAAATGAATCTCACCTCGATATCTATAAAAACAGAGCTGAAAATAAAAAAGTCAAGCCATTTGAGGATGTAGCCGAAGAGGAACTCATAGATATGCAGGGCAGAACTACGATGTCAGAAGTGCTGTCTGATCCTTTGCCCAGAACAGTAGAGCAGTATATTCCTAACACGGAACCAGAAATCGAAAATCCTGCAATTCCAAAAGAGGAGCTGGCAGAGGGAGTTGGTTTTGAAGAGGATATCTTGGAAGTGACAAAGCCAGATATGGAGATCTCAGCAGAGGCAACAGCTGAGTATGATACGGCAGTATCGACTATGGCAGAAGGTACAGTATCAGATCGGGAAAAAAATATTCCAGATCATACTCCGAACAAAGAAATGTTGTTTGATACAGAAGCTGAAATAGAGACTACCCAGGAGCAGGCAGGGAAAGATTTATTGCCTGATCTTTCTGACACCACAAGAGAGGTCTCAGTGGAGAGTGTAAAGAGCCAGGCAGTGGTGGAGAAAATAGCAGTACCGCCTGTGTCACCTATTGTCAAAGAGATTGACATTTCACAAGAGCATGACAGTGAAGAAGAGAGGCTCAAAGCCAAACGAAAAGCAGATTATACCAAGGAGAACAGGCGTTATCCTCCTATCTCCTATATTGACCAAAAATTTCGCAATATGCGTCACCAGTTCCCTCAGACTGCAGAGAGCGAAGAGGGTATTGCTGACGAAGTCACGACACTGCTCAAGCAGGTAGCGACGCAGGGGTATACCGAGAATGACATTTATGAGGCAATCCATTTTTTTCAGGAGAAAAAAGCAGAGGGAAAAATGGCAGAAGCAGCGCAGATGCTGCTGCTTGCTGCTGCCAGTGAATCCAAGTATGCACAGCTACTGTTGGCTAGAGAGCTTTTCAAGGGTGAGGTATTGAAAGTAGACTACCCTGAATCCTTCACGCAGATCAACAGACTTGCAGAGCATGACTACCCAGAAGCGATCTGTGATCTTGCGCAGCTGTATGAGTATGGCTATGGCATTAAAAAAGATAAAAAAACGGCACAGCTGCTGTACGAAGAAGCCGCAGAAATGGGTGTGGCTAGAGCGCAAAAACATGTGGAACGATTTTCTGGCAAAAAGGGAATACTCGGCGCTTTTTTTAAATAACAGAGTCCTTTGCTCAGCCTGAACATTTACGCCATCTCTGATTTTGTCCGGATCGGGTACGCTTTGCAGCTCCTGCCTTCATGTGTTAAAAAAGTTCACTATTTTTCCTTTCTCTGTTCATAGGTCGGATAGCCATCCAGGGCATCTTTTTGATCCTCTCCTGTCATAACCCAGTTTTAACCACAACTAGAATAGAATATGCACAAAATTAAACTGAAGGCAGAGAAGAGATGATTTCATGGATGCAGAAGCACAACAAATATCTAATTGTTACCATTTGGGTAGCCACGATCGCGTTTATTGGCGCAGGGTTTGTGGGCTGGGGAAGCTACCAGTACGGTTCCAAAGCAGGCGCGATCGGTAAAGTAGGAGATATTGAGATTACGCAGGAAAAATTTGATATGACCTATCAAAACTTGTATAGTCGATACAACGATATGTTCAAGGGGCAGTTTGATGAGGCCAAGGCAAAAGAGATGGGACTTGCCAAGCAGGCTTTTAATTCTCTTGCTTCAGAGGCACAGCTACTGAATCTAGCCAAATCCTATGGTATCGTAGTCTCAGATGAAGAGTTGCGTCACTATGTGACCTCTATCAAGGGCTTTCAGAATGAGGGGAAGTTCAACAAGACGATCTATGAGACCTATCTCAAAAACAGGCGACTTAAAGCAAAAACTTTTGAAGCAATCTTGAGTGATGAGTTGATAGTGCAAAAATTGATCTCATTGCTTGAGCGCAAAGCAGTACCATTTGAGACAGATGTCTTGGCATCGGCACTCAGCATTGCTGATAAGATAGGGTATACGGTTATTCGCCTAGCTGATATAAAAGTTGCACTAGATGATGCAGCACTTAAAAGCTTCTGGGAGCAGAGCAAAAGTGACTACATGACACCGCGTACCTATAAGATGGAGATAGTATGGACTGATAGCAGTGGAGTGGAAGCAGATGAAAAGGCACTGCATGAGTTTTATGACAAAAACAGTTATAACTATGTAGGTGCAGATGGTAAGCAGTTCGGCTTTGAACAGGCCAAGGCGATAGTGACAAAAGACTACAAGGTCAAAAAGGCCAAAAAAGAGGCGCTCAAGACCTATATTGCTTATAAAAAAGGTGAGCTAAAGGCAACAGAGACAAAAACATTCTCAGAGAATAGTCCAGAGCTCAGTGCGGTATTGTGGAAAGAGATCGCAAAGGCAGTGGAGGGCGATATCATCAAACCCAAGGTGGTCGGCACCAAATATGCTACAGTAAAACTGCTCAAGATCATCGCACCCAAAGAGAAAACCTTTGAGCAGGCCAGAGTAGAGGTGGAAAAACGCTTGACAGCCGAAAAGAAAAATGAGGTACTGGAAAAAAGATCAAAAGAAGTGTTGGAGAATATTGACAATGAGACCCTGAAAACAACCAATTGGGTCACAATGAGTAAATTTGACAACATGACACCGCTTAGTCAACAGGAAACTTTACAGTTTTTACAGAAACTCTTTACATCTTCAGCTAAAAAAGGTATGATTACAGTGTCGGATAATGTAGTTGTATACAAAGTGTTAGAGCAAAAGATGGATAAAGTTGACAGTAATCTCTCGAAAGTAGTTGAAGGGAATGTCAATCAGATCAAGAAAAGTGTCTTCGAATCCAATCTTTTCAAAACACTCAACAAGCAGTATCCAGCCCAAAAGTTTGTAAAAGGAATTTGATTTGAGTAAACCAGTTTTAGCTATTGATATCGGTTCAACAAAGATCTGTGCAGTCATAGCTGAAGTTTCTGGTGACGACATTCAAATCATCGGTCACGGTATCGCCAAATCCCAAGGGGTTAAAAAAGGTATCATTACCAATATAGAGCTTGCTTCAAAGTCGATTCGTAAGGCGCTCAATGACGCCAGAAGAATTGCAGGCAATAATATCTCTACCGCTACTGTCTCTATCTCCAATGCTTATGCTAAAAGTATGAGCTCAACAGGCGTAGTAAATATCCCCCAAAAAGACATCTCTACCAAAGAGATCAATCGCCTGATGGAAACAGCACTCTATAATGCCAATATCCCCAATGAGTATGAAGTGATCCATGTGCTTCCTTACAACTTCAGGGTAGATGAACAGGACTTTATAGAAGATCCTTATGGCATGAATGCTAGCAGGCTGGAGGTAGATGCCAATATTATATTGACGCAGAAGACCAGCCTAAGCAATCTGAAGAAGACAGTCAGGTCGGCAGGTCTTGAAATAGATGGTGTCGTACTAAACAGTTATGCCTCCTCTATCGCAGTACTCCAAGAGGATGAAAAAGAGTTGGGCGTCGCCCTGATAGATATGGGCGGGCAGACCAGTAATCTGATCATTCATATCGGCAACTCTATTCGATACAACACTTTTCTAGGTGTAGGATCCAATCATATCACCAATGATCTTTCTATGGCACTGCATACCCCGCTTCAGATCGCAGAAAATGTCAAGATCCGCCACGGGAATCTTATCAATGGCTCCCACGAAGTGATCGAGTTGCCGGTTATTGGTGACGAGGAGAGTCGAAACAGTATCTCACTTGAGATGGTACACAATGTGATCATGGCGCGTGTCGAAGAGTCCCTTTCAATTCTTGCCAACTCTATAGAGAAGAGTGCATTGGAAGAGCAGATTGGTGCAGGCGTCGTACTGACTGGAGGCATGAGCAAACTGAAGGGGATTAGAGAGTTGGCTCAGGCCATTTTCAGGAATACACCAGTTCGCATTGGGTATCCCAAGGTGGTCGGCGGTTTGATTGATGAGCTGAAAGACCCTGCCTTCTCTACGGTCATTGGACTCTTGTTGCATCGTACTGGTGGGCATACAGAGTATGAGATAGACAATGAGAAAAATATGCTCCACTCCAAAAGTGATATACCTGAAGTCGGGCTTGGGGACATTAGACTGGAAGAGGAATCCATAGAGAATCAAAATGCAAAAAGGGAGAAAAAATCCAAGCAGGTCAATAGTAGGGTACTGAAGGATCTTCATCAAGATGAGGACGGTGATACCTTTTCGTTCGATGACCTGCCAAGACCGGAGACAAAAGAGGGAAGCGTTATGCATAAAATCACAAACTGGGCAAAACAGTTATTTTAAAGGGGGATAAGATGAATGAATTAGATAATTTTGGTGTAGAGGTTGAGATGATGGATAGTGAGATCATCATAGAGTCGGTAGTGACAGCGGAGGGAGCCAAGATCAAAGCAATCGGAATCGGCGGCGGCGGCGGTAATATGATCAACCATATGATCAATGAGGGCGTAAGTGGTATTGACCTGATTGTTGCCAATACAGATGCGCAAGCACTAGACTCTTCCTTTGCACCTACTAAACTTCAACTTGGCTTGAATGCTACCCGAGGACTGGGAGCCGGCATGATACCTGAGAAAGGCAGGGAGGCTGCGCTGGAGAGCTTTGATGATATTAAAGAGACTTTGGCAGGTGCTGATATCGTCTTTATTTCTGCTGGTATGGGAGGAGGTACCGGTACTGGTGCTGCTCCTATCGTGGCACAGGCTGCCAAAGAGGTAGGTGCACTTACTGTTTCAGTCGTGACCAGTCCTTTTAAATTTGAAGGACGCAAGAGAACCAAGCTCTCCAAGGAGGGGCTTGAAGAGCTCAAGAGAGAGAGTGATTCTATCGTCATTATTCCCAACGAGAAACTCCTCTCTATTGTAGAAAAAAATCTCGGCATCAAAGAAAGCTTTCGTCTGGTAGATGATGTGCTTTCTCAGGCTGTTGCGGGTATCTCCAATGTCATTCTTTCGCATGGCCCCAATGATATCAACCTGGATTTTGCTGATGTCAAGACAGTCATGAGTCATAGAGGTTTGGCACTGATGGGTTCAGGCAAAAGCGAGGGTGCAAATGCAGCCTATGATGCTGCCAAAGCAGCGATTGATTCTCCACTACTGGACAATATTTCTATCAATGGTGCGATGGGCGTGTTGGTACACTTCCATATCCATCCTGACTATCCTATTCTTCAGATCTCTGAGGCGATGGAGACAATTGAGGATCATGCCCACGAAGATGCCAATGTAATCTTCGGTACCACCACCAACAGCAATATGGCTGTGGATGAGGTCAAGATCACGATCGTTGCCACTGGCTTTGATGACAACCAGAATGTTGCTACCGAGCAGGCAGAAAAAGCCAAAGAAGCAAGTACACTTCTTTCTGGTATGCGTGCCAATACGGCTACAGCCTCATCAAAGTCTGCTATGATGCAGACACGACGGGTTGTAGGTGGGTATGATACTGATAATGAAGACATTCTCGAGGTTCCTACTTTTCTGCGTAAGCAGATGGACTAGCCTCCATTCCCTTTATTGGCTCCTCCCTTCCCTCCCTTGGGAGCACACTACTTCTATTTCATGCCTGACCTGCAACCTATCATACAGTTATCTACTGGGGAACACTATACTGTAGGTATAGACCTTGGATCCAACACACTTCGTATCACTGTCCTGCTTTGTGCGACTGGCCATGCTGTCTATACGGATGAAGTGATCGTGCGTACCGCAGATGACCTGACAATAGAGGGTAGGGTATCCGATGGGGCGATTGAGAGGATTATCCGTGGATTAAAATCTTTCTTAGCTCCTCTGCGAGGACATATCTTCACGCTACGGGCAGTTACAACGGAAGCACTCCGTCATGCTTCCAATGCAGAAACAGTCCTCAGGCAGATTTATCGGCAGACGAAAATCTCTTTTGAAGTAATTAGTGGTGCAGAGGAGGCTAAACTGACGCTACTGGCAGTTTCGCAGAGACTTCTTAGGCTTGGGAAGGAGACTGAAAGCCTGGTGTTGGTCGATATCGGTGGCGGCTCTACAGAACTGACGCTTAAGTGTGGAGATCAGGTACTGACAGAGAGCTTCCCCTTGGGAATTGTTACTTTGACACAGGAATCAGCAGACAGAGATGAGATGTGGTGGATTTTGAAGCAGAAGCTGTTGGCGATGCGGCAGTTCTGGCAAAGAAGTATAAGCAGATGCGGTAAACCGTTACAGTTCGTGGCTACTGCAGGTACACCTACGACTGTGGCGGCGATGAAGCTAGGAATGAACTATGCCTCTTATGAGAGCAGCAGGATCAACGGTACTGTGCTTCACCGAAGAGACCTGAAAGTACAGCAGGAACGGTTGCTTACTATGTCTATAGAGGAGCGCAGAGAGACTGTAGGTGAGGGGCGGGAGGATCTGATTACCAGCGGCATCATGATTTTCGATGCGATCTATGATCTTTTGGGTATGGAGAGTGCTGTGGTGATCGATGATGGTTTGAGGGAAGGTGTGGCGCTGACTCTCTGTCAGCAGCAGGAGAGGTAGAGTCTGAGGATCTTCTCGTCGACTTTGGAGATCGCAAGTGTCTTGATGATCTCCTGTGGGCTGAAGTAGCTTCCTTCCTCTCTGTCCAGTGCAGGATAGAGATAGACTTTGCAGTGTAGCTTAAAGTGTGTATAGGCATGTGATACTTCCCCTAGATACTCTGCAGCGCATAGTGGTGCCTCCACAGCCTCAAAGCCCCAAAGCCCATGCAGAAACTTTCCTTTGCGCTGCGAGAGTGCCAGCTTGTCATTGTAGAGAGTGAGCATAATATACTGCTCTTTGGTTGGTACGGTGCGTTTCTTTCTGGTGGGGTAGATCAGGGGGGTGTTCTTCCCTGTACATATCTCTTGTAGTGGGCAATACTCGCAAGAGGGATTAGTGGCGGTACAGACAGTAGCACCAATATCCATCATCGCCTGGTTGTAGTCAAAGGGATTCTCTCTGTCTATCATAGTATAGGCGATCTCCCAGAGTGCTTTGTCGGTAGGTGTTTTGAGCTGATGTAGGCGACAGAGGATACGCTTGACATTGGCCTCCATGATAGGGACAGGCCGCCTGAAGGCAAAGGCAGCAACTGCGCGGGCAGTATTTTTGCCGATCCCAGGCAGTGCTACAAGTTCTTCTATCGTCGAGGGAAGTACAGGAGGCAGACCTTGTACTTGTTGAGACAATATCTGTGCCGTTTTGTGCAGGTTTTTTGCCCGGTTATAGTAGCCTAGTCCTTCCCAGAGCTTCAATACATCATCCAATGGTGCCTCTGCGAGATCCTTTAGTGTAGGAAAGCGTTTTAAAAAAGGAAAATAGTAGCGCTCCAGTACCGTGCGCACCTGTGTTTGCTGCAACATCACTTCAGAGAGGTAGATAGGATAGGGATCTTCTGTGGTGCGCCAGGGCAGGTCGAGCCTGCCATGGGTCTGGTACCATGTCTGTATATTATTATGAATCTTTCTGAGCTGTGCTGTTTTCATGGGAGGGATTATAGCATATTGCTGGCAACAGTATACCCCTTATTCTTTTGGTGTTCTATGAGTTCATATCCAACAGTTTTATTAAGGCGTGAAATGAGTGTTCTTAGTGTTCCTTCTTTGCCGTATCCTCCGTAGATGCAGTGGGATAGTTCGCCTTTGGAAAGCACTTTTCCGGCATGGGAACACATGTAGTCGAGTAAGAGCATACTCTTGATTCCTATATCTATTCTGCGTTTGTTTAGAAAGAGCTTCTGTTTATGGAGGTCATAGGTATAGCCATGTTTCAGATGCACTTGTGTTAATTTGTGGCAATCTCTGTTTTCTTTTCTTAAAGCCACTCTTAGGGTAGCAAGGATCTGCTCTTCTTTGTAAGGCTTAATCAAATAGTTGACAGCATTGGCATCCAGTGCATACTCTATCATCTCGGCTTCAGAATGCGCAGTTAGAAAGATAATTTTTGATACTGTAAGTGATGCTATTTTAAGTGCTGCTTCGCAACCACTTATGTTGTCTTTTAGCATAATATCCATAAAAATAATTTCTGGTTTCAATTGTACTGCTTTTTTTACCGCATCAGCACCGCTGTCGCATATACCCACAACAATAAATCCATTTTCTTCCAGAATTTCTTCCAAAAAAGCAGCAGGTATTTTTTCGTCCTCCACAATAAGTATCGTATTTTTATGTTTCATTTTTTGGTATCCTTATTGTATAGGAGAAACCATTTTTTGTACACCTATGCATCTGTGCCTGCAGATCTTCGACCATGAGGCTGATCAATCGAAAACCAAGCTTTCTTTCTCTTTTTGATTCTGTATTTTCTGTATAGCTATTGCCACTGTCACTATAGGTGTATCGGTAGCCTGCCTGTTCTTCATGGAGCCCTATTGTGATGTTTTTTGCATTGTCAACAAAAGCATATTTGATAGAGTTGAGTATAAGCTCGTTGCTGATGATACCAATGGATAGCGCCATATCAAAAGGCATCAATACAATATTGGAATGGATAACTACTTCGATATCATCAGATAGTTCGGTAGCTACAGCAGAAAGTTTTTTCAAGTATTTCTGCATATGTATAGTCTCAAGGTCATCGTATTTATAGAGGATCTCATGTACCATCGCAATGGTATCTATACGCAGTCTGTTCTTTCGAAAAACCTGCTTGACACGACTATCTTTTTCTCTAAGCATCTGCATTCCCAGCATGGAGGAAATGATATTGAGATTGTTTTTCACTCTGTGATGTACCTCTTTTAGGAGTATCCCCTTTTGTCTATTGGCTGTCTGTAGCTTCCTGTATGATTCGTCTACGGCAAGATGGTAGATGATGCCGAACATAACGATAAGAAATGATGCAATGCCTATCGAAACAAGTTGTGCACTGTTGGGAAAGTTTTCAATATCGGAAAAGGTAAAATAGGCATGAAGGTACATGGTCACAACAATTATTTGATGGGTGAGGGTATAGAGCAGTGCCTTCTTGAAGCTTACCAGTAGAAAGTACCCCAGTGGTATAATAATATGATAAACAGAAACGCCAAAATGGTTTGTGTAAAGAAAGATATAACTGCCGATGGTACTTGATAGCAGCACAAAGGCGCGACCGGCCTCCATGGTGCCTGTCTGTCTATAGTAGACAATACTTATAAGTATCATGACTGTAAATCCAGCCTCAATATAGGCATCGATATAGTTTCCTATGAAGGCATCCAATACCATAGCGACAACCATGACACAAAGAAGAATATAATGAAACCCGATTACCAGTAAATCTTCTTTGTCAAGTCCACTGCTGCATTGTTTGAGATATGTTATCAAATTCATATACCATTATACATAAATATAAGAAATACTATAACTGTCTAGTTTTTGATGCACCTGATTGGGATGCCATAGGAGGTATTTCCGATAAAGCCCGTTCTGCCCACATCACTAAATGTAAAACCTTTTGCCTGCACACCACTGTCGTTGACAATAAAATCACTAGACCATATTTTGGCTTGCGCTTCATCTCCCAGTAGAGAACCACCAAACGGCCATCTTACTCCTGATGAGGGGAGTTTTATAAAACTTTCAAATACAGCAAGATTGCTTGTGCTCCGGCTGGGAACCTCCTCGAAGATCTCATTGAATGTCGGGACTCTGAACCCATCAGGGCAGACAGAAGAGCCGTCTTTGCGATCCCAATACGCCTTGCGTTTAGTGCCATTTTCATCGTCTGTCGTCCATCCTGTACCACCTATAACAAACTTGCTTCCGGTTGATTCTATATCGCCAATCTCAGTATCCTGGGTGGATGAACCTATCTTCTCATGCCCGTCTGATCCTCTTCCCCACTGGTAATAGTCTCCGTAGCAGGAGACGTCATCAAAGCTTTCACAGGCTTGCTCAGCTCCTAGGTTTCTGTCCAGCCATGTTCTGTTTGTCTCCGGGGATTTCACAGTCTTGTATGTAAAATCCTTGTGGGTTATAGTGATGATATCACTTGCACCACCTGTGCCACCGGAAGACTCTTCATTGGAGCTGCCTCCACCCCCACAACCCATGACTAGCAGTGTGGTTGCTGCACCTATGATAAATCTATTCTTGTGTAACTGTAACATATAAAACTCCTTTTATTTTTTGTTTAGTCTTTGATGCACCTGACATTGATGCCATACATGGCATACACCGCCTGCGCAGTAATATAGCTTACCGGGTACCCGGTATTTTTGGAGAACTGTAGACTCATAGGTTTGGATGTGCCGTTGTTGTCCAAGGTATTGGCATAGACAGAGCCCCTTCTTGCTCTGGTGTCATTGGGGTTAAACAGTCCACGTGTCCTCTCTTCGCCAGAAGGAAGCTTCAAGAAACTTTCAAAGACAGCAGAAGCATCTATGAGCCCTACTGATATCGTTTCGAGACGCAGTTCATTTATACTTGGTACTCTGTATCCTGTCGGACATATAGAACTACCGTCTGTTTTGGCCCATCTCTCCATCCGTCTTGTCCCGTTAGCATCATCTGTTGTCCAATCGGAAGCACCAATATCCTTGATGAAAAATTTCAATCCTGGATGATCAATATCGGCGATAGGTGTTTTCGTATATCTGGATGTCGGTATCTGATGTCCGTCTGTTCCTCTGCCCCATTGATAGTAGTCCCCAAAGCAGCTTGCGTCATCATAACTTGTGCATAGACGAGAGGCTCCGAGATTTCTGTCAAGCCATACTCTGCCTGTATGCGGCGAGATGACAGTACCATATCCTATACCATTGTGTGTCATCTCTATGGTTTCATCTGCATCAAGTATGTTGATTGTGATAGTCTGTCTCGTTTCCTGCATGGTAGCATCTGTGACTATGGCGACAAAGCTGTAGGTTGTTTTCCCGCTTTCAAAGTCTGGAAGATCGATAAAGGTCACCACTCCTGTCTGGCTGTGCACCTGAAATAGGGAGGCATCATCTCCCTCCAGTGTATAGTGAACATAGGTTTCTGAAGCAGCATGCAGTGTCATGGCTATACTGCTGTTTTCGAGTACATTTACTGAGCTTGGCGATGTGAATGCCAGTGGTATTTCAGCATTGTTGTCTAATATTTTGACTGTAACATTTTGTTCCCCTCTGTTTCCGCTGCTGTCTGTAGCGACTGCGGTAAAATGATAGCTAGGCTTCTGTTCATAATCAGGTGTATTCTCAAACTCTACTACACCAGTCAATGCATCTATACTGAAGCTGCCAGCATCGGTACCTTCTATGGTAAAGTGTAATGCACTCTGGTCAGTAGCGACAACAGTAAATGAAGCTGAAGTATTATTCTCCTTGACTTGGAAAGTTGAAGGAGAGGTGAAGACCGGTATTTGTGTATCAGGAATATGCTGTATGCACCGTATGGGAAGCCCTCTGCTTCTTACTGCATTGTCCTTATAGGCTCTGCTACTGAGAAAACTCAGGTGCATAGCATGTGATCCCTCTACTGAGTTGACCCACAGTGAAGCGACAGCCCCCGGATACACTGTACCGTCTCTATAGGCTCTATATCCGGAGGAGGGTAGCTTCAAGAAGCTTGCAAATGCGGCCAGATTAGAGTTTGTGGGGCTTTGCAGTGCGGTGGTTTCTGCCTCCAGTTCTTTCAGGATAGGTACCCTGAAGCCAGCAGGACATACCGTACTGCCATCTGTCATTGCCCAGACTGACTGGCGCAATACCCCCTCGGTGTCTGTACTGAGCCAGTCAGCGCTACCAGTGACAAAATTATCACTGCTCGCAGTAAGTTCGTCTTCCTGAGTCTGTGTTGTTGCAGAGGATGCCGTCTCGTGTCCGTCTGCCATTCTTCCCCATTGAAAATAATCTCCATAGCAGCTGATATCATCATGGGCAATACAGTCAAAGGAGGCACCAATATTTCTGTCCAGCCATACTCTGCCTGTGTGGGGTGAAACAACAGTATTGTACTCTGTATCACGATATATGATCTCTGCACTCTCTTCTCTGTCCAGGATAGTGATGGTGATAAGTACCTGTACACTTATAACGCCGGATGCATATTCTGCTGTAGCATAAAACTGATAAGATCTTTTCCGCTCATAGTCTGGTGCTTTGCGAAATACTACCAGACCTGTAGTTGTATTGAGGTCAAAGTATTTTGTATCTAGATCATAGATGTGGTAGTAGACCGTATCTTTACCTATGGCAAACAGTTTAATAGCCGTTATGTTGTTCTCGTAGACACTTACGTTATTTTCGGAGATCATAATGGGAATATCGATGACAAGCTTAAATTTATCGATGAGAGATTGTATTTTGTCACTGTTGTTGACATCCTCTGCTGTCAGTCCGCTTATGATGCGGTTGATATCCTCCAGATTCTCCTCATCGACACCTGAGACACCCGCATCTCGATAATCCTGTACTTGAGGGATATCAGAATTGCTGCCGTTGCTTATGGCATATACTTTGATCTTCCCTATGGCTGTCTCCCGGACTTCTCCCTGTGAGGGCTGGTGTGTGCTGCTGTTCTCGTCCAGATCTATGCCGCCACCACAGGCGGTCAGTGCGATAGCAACTGCTGCTGCGGCAAGTAAGTCTCTTATTTTGGCTGAGATCATCTTTTCTCCTTTATAAAAAGTTATATATAGAAATTATATATGTTAATTTGTGACATGGATGTAACAGATGTATTTCTCAGCATTGCATTGACTGAAGGGTAGACAAGACACCTTTTTATCCTTTAACACAGTTTTCATAGATACAGCATGGCACAAGAGTGTCACGAAGTGTCATTGTGGGGAAATGTGTTGAGGGGGTTAAGGTGTACTTTGGGATGGTCAATACACTAGCCACTATACTGGCTAGTGTATTGGGGAAGCGTACTTTGGTTTATTGTACGGTTGGATCGGTTGGGGCAGTATCTGTGTTATCAGGCACGCCATCACCGTCTGTATCTGCTTTGAGAGGGTCAGTTTCTCCGGCATCGACTACACCGTTGGCATTGATATCCTCTGCACCATCAGGCAGACTATCACCATCCGTATCTGCCACTCTCGGATCGGTTTCTCCTGCATCAACGGTTGCGTTATTGTTTCTGTTTTCCTGTCCGTCACTCATACCATCACTATCCGTATCGAAATTCGTCGGGTCAGTACCCATCTGGAACTCTATGAGGTTGGCGACACCATCACCATCTGCGTCTTTCATGTCATCTGTAGTGCCGGTTGCACCAGTATCTGAAAGTGTGTCATTGGTTCCCAGCAGTGTCTCTTGAGCCAGTGTGAGCCCATCACTATCACTGTCATCAGCGCCATTGGTTACAGGATCATTAGGATTATTCGGATTGGTGCTAAATGTGGTCACTTCTGCACCATCACTAAGACCATCTCCATCGCTGTCTGCATTGGTCGGACTTGTACCGCCCAGTACCTCTTGCGCATTGGTGAGTCCATCATGGTCATCGTCATTGGCACCATTTGCTGTAGGAGAGTTGGCATCCAGCGGATTGGTAGGTGGTGTGGCTGCGATCTCTGCAGCATCAGTGATACCGTCATTGTCGTCATCTGGATCAATATTGTTACCCAGACCATCACCGTCGGTGTCTCTCCAGTCAGCTGCATTGAGTGGGAAGGCATCATTGGTGTCTGCAATACCGTCACCGTCATCATCCAAGTCAAAGTAGTTGGTGATACCATCAAGATCTGTGTCTGCACATTCACCGCTTACTGTTGGACTGTTGGCATCGCTGGGATTGCTGCTGATAGAGGCTTCAAAGGGGTCGCTTAGGCAGTCTCCGTCTGTATCAGCATATACCATATTGAGAGGATCAGTGTCGCTGCTGTCTGGGATGCCGTCATTATCGTCATCCATGTCAGCACCATCCATAGTGCCATCACCATCTGTGTCAGCATTTCCATTGGTCTGTGGAGAGTTGAAGTCTGTTGGATCACTGCCTGCTGCTGCTTCCTGCGCATTGGTAAGTCCGTCAGCATCTGCATCAGCGCCTCCATTGACCGTAGGTACATTCACATCTGTAGGATCACTGTCCATACTATCGTTGAGTCCATCTCCATCTGTGTCGGGCACTGCAGCACTGGTGCCAGCCATGGCTTCCTGTGCATTGGTAAGTCCATCACCATCTGGATCTGCATCCCCAGCAGCTGTCGGATCATTTGCGTCATAAGGATTGGTTCCGTTTGTTGTCTCATCGGCATCACTGATTCCATCAAAGTCGCTGTCTGGTGATACCTGCACAGTGATCGTAACTGTAGCTGTATTGGAGCTGTCACCATCATCATCATCAACGGTGTAGGTAAAGGTATCTGTACCTACAAAGCCGGAATTTGGGGTATAGGTGACCATACCAGCAGCTGTAGGTGCAGAGAGGCCACCACTGGCAGGTGTGCTTACGATCACCACAGTAGCCGCATCGACAGTGCCATCACTGTCTGTGTCATTGGCTACTACATTGATCGCAACAGCAGTACCAGCAGAGGTGGTTGCTGTATCGTTGGCAGCTACAGGTGCAATGTTGCCACCACCGCCACCGCCGCCACCGCCACCGCCACAGCCGGTTAGTATCAGCATGCTTGATGCAATGGTCGAGAGAAGTATATGATTTTTCATAAGATATCCTTTATGTTAAAATAGAATTTTAAAGCCACCGAAGGGGCACATCGCTTTTGATGCTGAAGTATGACACAGGAGTGTCACGAAGTGTCATGTGGATAAAAAGAGGGTATTGTGGGGCTACTTGAGCCGGTATCCTTTGCCATAGATACTGTCGATGCAGCCAGAGGGGAGTTTTTTGCGTAGGAGGCTAACCTGGTTTTTGACTGAGCCCAGTGAGATATCTCTCTCCCAGGCATCTTCCCAGAGTATGACCATAATATCTTCGTAGCAGACGAGCTCCGTTCTTTTATCTATAAGGAGTGCGAGAAGCTTGTACTCTTTTGCGGTAAGTGTCACCACTTTGCCGTGGAGATAGAGGATCTCTTCTTGCTTGTCCCATTGGCATTTGTGAGAGAGGGAAATAAAGCGCTTGGAGTCTTGGCTAAGCTCATTGGCTAGAAGCTGCATGGTCTCCTTGAAGGCCTTTGGCGTGATGGGCTTGATGAGGTATTTGGTCAGTTTGAGCTCTGTTGCGGTCAGAAGTTTCTCCTGTTCGGTATGTGCTGTGAGCATGATGATCTTGACACTTTTGTTGTCTTGACGGATCTCTTTAGCGACACTGAGCCCATCGATATAGGGAAGGTTGATATCCAGCAGTACCACATCGGGATGATATTTTTCATAGGAGGCTATCGCCTGGGCACCATCATCTGCTGTATAGACGGTACCAAAGAACTCCTGCAGGTACTCCACGAGATTGGCCTGGATATCCGGCTCATCCTCTACATAGAGGATAGTGTTATCTTTGAGTATCTCTAGCATGAGGTCTCCTTTTTTCAAGTATATCCAGAAAGTGTCATGAACCGTCACTATTCTGCTGCGAATGATATATCTAGAACATCTCTAAATGGTTGGTGGTATCATAGTGGAGAGGTTGGTAGGTATCTTGAGTGTAAAGCATGCACCTTCTGCTGTATTGGCAGCATACAGTCCTCCTCCCATATTGTGCTCTATAATGATCTTGGCGATATAGAGCCCCAGTCCGGTGCCCCCTGACTTGTTTTTGGTCGTATAGTAAGGGTTAAATATCTTCTCCAGGTGCTCCAAGGCAATACCCCTGGCATTGTCATTGATCTCCAGCCATAGGGTATCTGATTTTTCATGGATCGTGATGTAGATTTTCTTTTTATTGATCTCTCTGGTCTCTAGCGCCTCTTTGGCATTGTCCAGGAGGATGATCAGCACCTGTATCAGTTCATTCTTATAACCATAGATAGAGACTCGATACGGGTTTTGTACCTGTATATCGACCTCTTTTAGGGTGCCGGACATGAGCTTGAGTACCATGCGGAGCGCTGTGTGTATATCAAACTGTTGTTTCTGTTTTTTGGGCGTAAAAAGACCTCGAAAATCTTCGATGGTTTGTGACATATGGGTAGTAAGGTCGGAGAGCTCGTCTATCTTTTGTGTCAGGTATTTTTGATGTTTACCCTCTGAGACACGGTCTATGTTGAGCAAGATGGCATTAATATTCATTAGTGGTTGTCGCCATTGGTGCGCAATGGAGTCGATCATTTCTCCCATGCTTGCCATGCGGCACTGGCGCAAGAGCATCTGCTCCTGTGCCAGCCTCTGGTTGACCTCCATCTCTACGCGTTGCTGTAGTGCTGCATTGAAGTGCGTGAGCTTCTCGGTCTTTTGTGTTACTTTTTGTTTCAGCTCTTGATTGTAGCGTACAAGGCGACGTTTCTCTGCCTCTTTAACCTGTTCGTAGGTGTACATCACAAAGGTAGTGATGAGAAATGCAGCGATCAATGTGACATATTCTGCCAGTGTATAGGGGTAGCCTGTGATAAGAAGATAGAAAATAAAGAGGCACACCATGACAAACATGATCGTACCCCCAGTTCTGTTCAGGAAGAAAAAGATCAGGATAGGTGCAGAAATCACCCAGAGGATATTGAGATGATTCTGAGGAACATAAAAGAAAATCACCGCAGTGTAGCTAAAGAAAAGGATCATAAACCAGATAGAGTAGGCCTGATAGAGCCCTTTGTCATGTCTTAGTCTGAAAAATCCACCCAGTAGGAAGATACCCAGAAGGAGCTGACTAATGCCGACAATTAGGTTCCCCTCTCTTAGTCTAAACAGAGAAAAGGCAAGTACCCCCAACCCAAAGAAGAAGGAAATGATCAGAATGGCAAAAATCTGGTGTTTGAGTATCCATTCTGTCTCATCAAACTGTTCTGATGATGAAAAAAACTGTATGAACTTCCGGAAGAGCATCTGTTTGCCTTATTATAAATAATTATGTTTTAAAAGTATATTTCACAATATATCAAAATAGTTTTAAATAAAGACTAAAAAATGAAATTTGTCTGTACTGTTTAGGTGCACAGAAACTCTTTTGCAGTATACTTTTGTACCAAATTCCCTAAAAGACTAGCCGTGAACAGTATCAATGATTTTTTTTATACAGCCTGGAGTAGTGAGCCGGTATGTGCCATCTCCTCTGATCTCGAAGATAATCTTCTCAGTAGACTTCATGCGCAGGAGTATGATAGCTTTTGTGACAGGGCAGCCATGATACTTTCGCTCTCCGCCTCCAATAGAGAGAAGTTTTTGCAGATTGCACCATTGGTGGAGAGTCTAAAGATTTTCTCTGAATATCCTAGTCAGAAGTTCGAGAGCACCGCAGAGATCTCTGCGGTGCAGTGTCGTTTGCTCTCCTATCTGATCAGTCAAGGCAACCCCATACTGAACAAGGCAATAGGGCAGAGGCTGGATGCACTCCGAAAAGGCGGTGTCATAGGATATGATACTGCCAGAAAGCTTATCTCTATCCTGACACTTATTCCGGAGAAGCAAAAACAGAAGTCTCAGATACCCCAAATCCCTCTCGAGGATAGGGAAGTACATAGTGAAAAAGACAAAGATACGGTGCTGACATCCCAGGCGATAGCAGATGTGATGCTGTGGCTACAGGATGCCATAGAGATACCACAACTGAGGGAGAGACTAGCGAAGGTACCGGAGAAGATCAGGGCACAACGATTCTCTATCGGAGTGACAGGGGTAATGAATGCGGGAAAATCTACCATGCTTAATGCCTTGCTGGGTGAAGAGATCCTGGGGACAGCAGTGGTACCGGAAACTGCCAATCTAACACTTATCAAGTATGCATCAAAGCCCAAGGCAAAGGTGTATTTCTGGAGTGAGAAGGAGTGGCAGCAGATAGAGCGTAGCGCTGAGGTGCTGGCACCGATGCAGCACTTTGTAGAGCAGACAAGGGCACAGTTTGGCTCAGCATTGTCAGACTATATCACCCCAGAAGGCAGGGGAGAGGAGATAGCCGTAGAGGCACTTCCTTCCTATACCTCTGCCGCACACTCTGAGGGGCGGTGTAATCTGGTCAAAAGTGTGGAGCTCTTCAGTGATCTGGCATGGGTGCAGGGGGGTGTGGAGATCGTAGATACACCGGGACTGGATGATCCTGTCGTGCAGCGCGAAGAGATTACCAAGTCTTATCTGGCAGAGTGTGATCTGCTCTGTCATCTGATGAATGTGGGGCAGTCTGCGACGCAGAAGGATGTGGAATTTATCATTGAGTCTCTGCTATACCGCAATGTAGCTCAGCTGCTGGTGGTAATCACCCGGATAGATATGGTGAGCGAAGAGGAGCTCTCTGAGGTGATCGCCTATACCAAGTCCAGTATCAAAGCCAGGCTGGAAGCACTGGAGCAGGGGGCGAGGTTTGATGCATTGGTGGCGCGCATTGTGTTTATTCCTATTGCCGGAAAGATGGCACTGTGGCACCGTATAGGGCGGGCAGAGGAGGCACTGGCGCAGGGGTATGACCTGAATAAAAGTGGTATCGTGAAGATCGAAGCCTATCTCGATGAGGTGCTTTTCGGAGAGAACGCCCCCAAGGTAAGACTGATGATGGAGGCATCCCGCAAGGAGCTTCTGCAACTCATCCAGAGTCAGGAGAGGGCATACCGACAGGAGCAGAGACTCCTGAGCCAAAGTGCAGAAGAGATCGAAGCAGCCTATGTGCGCTATCAGGAGGAGCAGAAGCAGTCCCAAAAAGCAGACAAGAAGCTGCATCAGGAAATCGCACTCGCCAGGCATGAGCTGGAGAGCCACTTCGGACTGTTGCAAAAAGCCGCAAGCGAGAAGTTTCGCTCGCTTCAGAATCTGCTGACGAGACGGATCATGGATGATGTGCGTTATAGCCTAAGAAAAGAGAAGAAAAAGCCACTGCCCCAAAGGGTTGAAACGATGATTCAGACAGGGCTACAGGATGGATTGATCGACCTTTTGAGGGAATATCGCTATGGCTTCCAGAAGCGCATGAATCTGCTGCTGGAGAGAATGGCGAGAGAGTTTGAGGCTTTTTCGCAGACAGCAGAGGCGGAGACGCAGGAGAGCGCTAAGGCACTTTTTGAGAAGTACTTTGATCTGCTTTCGCTGACAGACTCTCATGCAGTACTGACTGCACAGACTAATCAAATAATCGCCAAGTCTTCTCCAAAGAGGTTGGAGGAATTGGAGGGACAGATACAGCAGGCATTTGCAGAGGCACTGGAGATTCTGGAAGAGAAGTTTCAGGCGCGCGTCACAGTACTCAATGGTGATCTGATTGAGGCATTTGAAATACGCTATAAGCAGCCACTGCTTAGGGCGGCCGAGGAGCGCGAAGCGCAGGAGAGCTTGTTGAAAAAATCTCTACAGAGAGTGCGAGAGAGCAGGTATGATGCCAGGGAGAGGATGCAACAGATAGAGAGACAATTGATACTGCTTGCCCAGTCAGTAAGGCATCTGGATGCAGGAGGAGAGAGATGACACTGCTCGATCAGTTTATCGCTGCCTACCATGCAAAGTTTGCTGCGCCTGTTTCCCAGTTCGATACCACACTTTCAGGATGGGTAGAGAAGAGTAGTCATTTGCTGCTGGATGAGAAATTCTCTCCGCCCCCTGAGCTCAAAGGGAGACTTACGCAACTGTTAGCGCGTACCAAGGAACCCATGAAGGTAGCAGTCACAGGGCAGTTTTCCAGTGGTAAATCCACCTTTCTCAACGCACTGCTCTCCAAAAATGTACTGCCCACAGGGATCACACCGGTGACCTCCAAGGTCAACTACATCCGCTACGGTGATGCGTATAAGATGCGTATCCACTACAAGGATGGAAGGGACGAATACCAGGATATCGCGCATATCGCCCGCTTCACAGATCAGCGTACTGAGGTAGAAGAAATCGCCTATCTGACACTCTATGCACCCCTTGAGTTACTCAAGGAGATCACCTTTGTTGATACGCCGGGGCTCAATTCCCAGGAAGAACGAGATACGACAGAGACACAAAAAGTCCTCCGAGAGGTGGACGGGATCATCTGGCTCTCACTGATAGACAATGCAGGCAAACTCAGTGAAGCACAAACGCTGGAGAAATATCTGGATCAGTATCAGGAGAAGTCTCTCTGCGTATTGAACCAAAAAGACAAATTTACAGAGGCACAGGTTGCGCAGAGTGTCGCCTATGTGCAAGAGCATTTTGCTACATTCTTCTCTGAGGTCGTGCCTATCTCCGCCAAGCAGGCGCTGCTTGCACGAAGTCATGACAAGGTTCAGATGCTTGAGGAGAGCAAAGAAGCGTTTTTGTCCTCGCTGGATGAAAAGATCGACAGAGTAGAGCCTATGGAGATCCAGTCGGAGTATGAAAAATACCGCAAAAAAGTGCAAGAGATCCGCTCCGGTGACCTCTCTCAAAATAGTGTATTGCTTGAAGCCTCTAATATACAACGCGTCCTCTCCTTTATAGAGACACAGATCAGGCCAGTCGCTGACTCTGCCAAGGTATTTTCTATCAAGCGTGAAGTGGTGCAGATTTGTACAGAGATCATCAGTCAACACCAGCTTTTTTTGCGTATCTATGACGAGCTCTCTATGCAGCTTCAGGCATTTGAAGAGGAAGCAGAGGAGGCGTTTGCACAGCTCAAGCAGCAGTTTGGTAAAAAACTTCAGGATGCTTATGCGCAGATAGAGGCGATGATCGCTGTGATTGCTGAGGATATCTATACCCATATCCATACAGTGGATCGTACACGCTATGTACCCAAAAAGAGTGGCATACTTAAAAAAGAGATACTGTATGAGGCCATATCTTACCAGCGTGCCAAAATTGACGCAGACCGGGTTTACAAGCATCTCTTTTATGAAGATGATGTGGTGGGTAAGCGCTTCAAGCACTATGTCAGAGGCCTCAAAGAGATCCAGCACGAGGTCAATCAGCACAATGCCGAGGTCTACGAGATGCTCAAAAGACGAATACGCCAGTGGCAAACCCCTTATGAGCTTCTGCGCAAGCAGAATCCTGTGCACTCCTATATCGAGTTTGCTAATATCCGGAAGTTTGCCTCCAAGGCCTATGAGCATATACTCAAACCTTTTTCTGATGAGATTCATAGCTCTTATGCCCAGATCAGCTCGGAATTCAACCATCTTAGCTCTGCGGTACACTTCAACTATCAGAATGCCACGCAGGTGACTGTCGCCTTTTTGGAGCAGAAGATCGAGCAGTCAGCGAGCCTGTATGAGCAGGATCCGGCACGCTTCACCTGCTATACGCCCAAGCTTGAGGAGATCAAAGAGCGATTGGGGAGCAACTTTCATCTTTACGAGTTGCAGAATATGATGCAGGGGAACACAACCTTTTTGAGTAAAAATTATGATACACTCATGCGAGAATTTAAAGCGATCAAGCAGGAGAGGGAGTCCTTCATACAGCAGAGAAAAGTGCGACATGAAAAGACAATCGCCCTGCTTGAAGCGCATATCAAGGAACTAGGCTAGATGTTAAAAAGTTTTTTTTGGGTAAAAGAGTGGGCTCTGTGGGCTTGGGGTGGCGCACTGCTGCTGACAGCAATGATCTGGACACAGGTAGAACTGACAGTCAAGCTCAATGAATGGTACGGCAGGTTTTACAATATTCTCCAAAAAGCGGAGGATATCGATGCTTTTTGGAGAAGTATGCAGGAGTTTGCCTATATTGCCCTTTCGCTGATCGCACTGGCAGTAGCGATCTACTATTTTACGCAGCACTATGCTTTTCGCTGGCGTGAGGCAATCACCTATTACTATCTGCCGCTTTGGGAGGCTCAGGAGGGCAATATCGAAGGCTCCTCCCAGCGTATCCAGGAGGATACCTACAGCTTTTCTCGCAGTCTGGAGAGTCTGGGGTTGGGGATGTTCCGTGCGATTCTGACCCTGATCGCCTTTATCCCTATCCTCTGGGAACTTTCCAAGAAGATCACGATCCCCTGGCTGCAGGTCTATGAGGGCTCACTGGTCTGGATCGCACTGTTGACCTCGCTTGGTGGGATGCTGGCCTCTTATCTGGTAGGCATCAAGCTACCAGGGTTGGAGTACGAGAATCAAAAGGTAGAAGCCGCCTATCGAAAGAAGCTGGTCTATGGAGAGGATGAGGGCGTGCACCGGGATTTGCCAACACTCTTCGAGCTCTTTACCGGACTCAAGCGAAACTATTTTCGCATGTTCAACCACTATTCCTACTTTACCCTCTGGAGTGCGATGTATGGACAGGTGATGATCATCGTACCATACTTACTGATGGGGCCTTCGCTTTTTGCTGGTGTGGTAGCATTGGGAGTCGTCACACAGACTGGTAATGCCTTTGGCAAGGTCAATGACAGCTTCTCTTATCTTATTGATCATTGGACAGAGATTACCAAGTTTATTTCTGTTATCAAGAGACTGAAGGAGTTTGAAGGACATCTTCTTGTGGAAGAAGCCTAGATCGGTCTTTAAGGATACCCTTTATTTCATTTTCATTTCATTTTCATCTTCTATACTTCGGACACCACAACATAAAGGAAAGAAAATGAAAAAGATTATTTTTGGTCTAGGAATGAGTCTCGTAGGTGTGTCATTGATGGCATCAAGTGGTGAGCAGTTGGCACAAAAGTGTGTGGCTTGTCATGGCAGTGATTTTGCCAAAGCACCACTGGGTGAGACAAGACATGTCGTGAGTAAGGACAGCAAAGCAAAAATCATCAAAATGCTCAAGTACTATAAGCACCCGGAAGAAGCAGATGAAAAGGTCATGCAGACACAAATCATGAATTACAGTGATGAAGATATCACAAAGGTGGCAGAATATATCGTCAAACTTCGTAAAAAATAGCCAAAAGGAAAAGAATGAAGGTGAAAATTGTTGTAGCAGGCATCATTATATTTGGATTGATGCAGTTGGTGCCTTATGGACGTGACCACAATAACCCACCAGTGGTCAGTGAAGTGCACTGGGATACACCTCAAACCAAAGTACTGTTTACTAAGGCCTGTGCAGATTGTCATAGCAATCTGACCAAATGGCCCAGCTATAGCAGTGTGGCACCAGTTTCATGGCTTGTTACGCATGATGTGGATGAGGGTAGAGAGCATTTAAATGTCTCTGCGTGGGGCAAACAGAAGAAAAACAAAGGAAAAGATGCCGCTGAAGAGGTGAAAGAGGGCGAAATGCCACCGGCGATCTATACAGTGATGCATCCAGAAGCGAAGCTCAGTGACCAAGAAAAGGCTGCATTGGTAAGAGGGCTCAAAGCAACTTTTGGAGAAGATTGACTAGTTATAGATTCAGAAGAGGAACAGCAATGAAGCTACTTATCGTAGAGGATGATCAGGCTATTCTCACCTTTCTCAAAAGAGGATTCAGCGAGGATGGCCATGTCGTAGATACAGCAGAAAATGGCGCAGATGGTGAGTATCTGGCAATGATGTACTCTTATGATGTGATTGTTTTGGACTGGATGCTTCCGGAGAAAACAGGTATCCAGATGATAGAAGCGCTCAGGAGCGAACAGATACAGACTCCAGTGATCCTCTTGACAGCCAAAGGTGAAATAGAGGATAAGATAGAAGGCTTGCGTGGAGGTGCGGATGACTATCTCGTCAAGCCTTTTTCCTATGCAGAGCTTTTGGCTCGTGTGGAAGCCTTGCATCGTAGAGTGACCTCTGATGGTAGTAATGTAATGACTCTGGGTGATGTGACCGTTGACACCTATGCCAAAACAGTTTCACTACAGGGGCAAGTGCTTTCCATGACAAAAAAAGAGTATGAGCTGCTGCTGTTCTTGATGCAGCACAAGGATCGTATCGTATCCAGTCGTATGATCGAAGAGCAGTTGTGGAGTCAGGAGTCTTATATCAACAGTAATGTCATACAGGTCACCATCTACACTCTTAGAAAAAAAGTTGGCAAAGAGAAGATCAAAAGCTACCGTGGTATGGGATATAAATTTGAAGTATAGAAGTATCAAAAGAGAAGTTTTAGTATGGTTTGGTATGATACTGTTTGCCGTGCTTCTGTTTTTCGGTCTGCTTTTTTACTATTTTTTCAACCAAGGCGTCTCTCGCTCACTGCTCAATGATATGCATGCCAAGGCGGAGTATATCAAAGTAGCAGTGCTTCCCTATCTCAACACGCCTGAAAAAATAGATGCACATGCTGTTCACTATGCCTATGCTATTCTCAAAAAAGGGCAGATTCTTTATCAAACCGATGATTTTCATGTCGACGAGATAGATACGCTCCAAGAAGATGATAAACTTGTCTTCAGGACAGATGAGGGATATCAAAATGCTATCTATGTCATGGAAGTTGACAAGCCGATCCAAGCCTATATCGTGGTAGTTGCGTACCACATCGATGATGAGATGGAAGATATCGTAGACCTGCTTCTATGGATTATCCCGATACTTTTTTTGCTGCTCCTCTGGGTGGCTTCACGCTTGATCGACAAAGTACTTACGCCAGTCAAAGCACTCTCTTCTCAGGCAAGCCATATTCATGTCGATCGCCTGGTAGCTTCGCTGGATGAGGGATCAGAGTATAAGGAGACGGCAGAACTCAACAGGACTTTTAATGCCATGATAGTACGGCTAGAGCAGGGAGTATCACAGCTCAACCGTTTTAACAGTGATGTCTCGCACGAGCTGAGAACCCCTCTGACTGCCATCAGAGGGGAGATAGAGACTGTCTTGAGGCATCCTCGGGACGAAGCCTATTATCGTAAGAGCATGGAGAGCATCCTCTACGAGACAGGGCAGATAGAGGCGATTGTAGAGAATTTACTGGCTTTAAGTAGGTATGACAAAGAGAGTTTCTCTCAAAGCTACGAGGCAGTAGAGCTCTCATCGTTGCTTCTGGGTGTACTGGAGCAATATGCACAGAAAATAGGAGAGAAAGAGATCAAGGTGGACATCAGATGTTTGGAGCCGATAGTATATACCTGCAACAAGCATCTTGTCGCTACTGTATTTTCCAATTTGTTGGATAATGCATTGAAATACTCCCCTGATAAGTGCACGGTAAGACTCTCTCTTTGCATGGAAGCGGAGAAGCCTGTCTTTAGTATTGAAGATGAGGGGAGCGGCATCCCTGAGGAGGATCTAGAGAGGATCACGGAGCGCTTTTACAGAGTTGATCAGTCGCGTACACGCCAGATCAAAGGATTTGGACTAGGGCTCTCTATCGTCAAAAATATTCTTGATCTGCATGGTGCTCTTCTGGATATCAGATCAGAGGTAGATAGAGGCACGATGGTGCGTGTGGTATTTCCAAAATAGTCATCTTGGATTTCATTTTCAAATCATTTTCAATTCATTTTCAGAAGTTAGAATATCCTATCTGATAGAAGGAGATGAAAATGAAAGTAAAATATACGGTATGGATACTACTAAGCAGCGTGGCACTAATGAGTGGATGCGGCGGGGCTGCTGCAGGAGGAGATAGGGGGAATACTGTAATTTCTGGCGGTACAGATGGGGGAAATGCAGATAACAATAATGGTTCAAATGGCAGCAAGGATGAAGGAAGCTCTGGAAATGATGAGAACTCTGGAAATGAAGGAAACTCTGGAAAAGATGGGAGCTCTGAAGGTGATGGAGGCCCTGGAAGCGATGGGAACTCAGAAAATGATGGAGGCTCGGGAGATACTGGGGGTAGTGGTGGAGGTGCTACGGTCTCCAATGGGTATATGCTTACTGCCTGGAATGATCTTGGTATGCACTGCATGGACGGCAATGACTTTTCTGTATTCTCGGTGCTCCCTCCCTTTAACAATCTGCATGCACAACTCAAGGATAAAAATGGAGACTTGGTTACCTCCGGTGTAACTTTGACCTATGAGTCGACAGTAGGCACAGATGGTAAAATCAATACGACCAGTGCGGATAAAACAAACTTTTGGGACTTTAGCCGTAAACTTTTCCCCCATTCTAATCTCACAGCTGATGTGGGACTGCTCGGCAACAAAACACCAGGTACAACACCGCAGGCACTTACATTCGATACCAAAGAGAAGTGGTGGAAAGCAGAAGGACTACCGCTAACACCTTACAATGATGATCTGACAAAGAACTACTATCCGCTTGTAAAAGTTACCGCAAAAGATAGCAGTGGCGCTGTACTTGCGACAGCAAAAGTCGTTCTTCCTGTGAGTGATGAACTTGATTGTAAGCGTTGCCATGCCAGTGGTGCCCCTGCGGTAAAAGCAAAGCCAAATGCTGGATGGGTGAATCGTGCAGATCCTGAAAAGGATTTCAAATTTAATGTGCTCCGCTTGCATGATGAGCGTATGCCAAATGTAGTGAAAGACCACAGTGCTGAACTCGCAGCAAAAGGATATACCTATGATCCCGCAGGGCTCGAAGCTACAGCTCAGGCAGGTACGCCTATCTTGTGTGCTGCCTGTCACAGTTCCAATGCACTGCCAGGCACAGGTGTAAGCGGTGTCAAGTCCTTCACTCAGGCGATACACAGCTATCATGCCAAAGTAGTCGATCCCTTTACAAATCTAGCGATGAACGATAGCACCAACAGAGATTCTTGCTATGCCTGCCATCCAGGCTCTAGTACTCAGTGTCTCAGGGGTGCTATGGGTGATGCCAAGGATAGCAGTGGACAAAACAGCATGCAGTGCCAAAGCTGCCATGGTACGATCTCTCATGTGGGAGATGGACAAAGAAAAGGGTGGCTGGATGAGCCAAATTGTCAGGCTTGCCATCATGATGGCAAGCGAGAAGTCACAGCCATTGATCCTGTCAGCAACACACTTAGAAGTGTAGTTGATACCAAGTTTGCAACCAATCTCAATACCCCGGCAACAGGCATCAGTCTCTATAGATTCAGTACGGGGCATGGCAAACTACAGTGTGAGGCCTGTCATGGCGCCACCCATGCGATCTATCCTGCCCACAATGCTGATAACATCCTAAGCCAAGGTGTTCAGGGGCACACAGGCACGATAGCAGAATGCACTGCTTGTCACAGTACTGTTCCCAATACTGTTACAGGAGGGCCTCATGGTATGCATCCGGTCGAACAATCGTGGGTCGGCGGTCACAAACATGTGGCAGAAAGAAATGCTGCACAGTGTAAAGTTTGTCATGGACAAAATTACAGAGGATCCTCTTTATCCAAGATGTTTACAACACGCGCACTCTCGGTGGAGCATGGCACAAAAACCTTCTCAAAAGGACATCAGGTCTCCTGCTATGACTGCCATAACGGTCCTAGCGGAGACTAGGGGGGCTGTCAGGTTGATATAGGCTGGCTTCTACTCTATGCGACCTTATGTGGCGGTTTTTTTGGGAAATATCTGTTTTACAGGCTTTTCTCTGTTGCAATGAGTTCCGCTACACCATCAACCATATCCTGTACGCACTGCACCTCGGTCACACCAAGTCTTCGTTTGTTGCTGATATCGTAGATACCGCCTTCACTCTCAGAGTGCTCTCCGTGGATACCTCTGATCTGTAGGTGGTGTCTGTCGGTGATGGCTTTGAAGGCCTCCATGTCGGCTGCCAACTTGGGGAGCTTGATGTGGACGCTGGCTCTCATAGCAGTACCCAGGTTAGTGGGGCAGCTGGTGATGTAGCCCAGATGCTCAGAGTAGGAGAAGGGTACCCGCTTCTCTATCTCGGAGATCGCGGTGGTGAGTCTAGTAAAGACCTCCAGGATATCACCGCCCTGCTGCATGGAGATGATGCGTAGCTGATCCTCCTCGTTGATCCAGACGAGAAAGGTCTTCTCGTCGTTGTGATAGATACCTCTGCCCTCTGGCCAGTCACGGTTGAGTCCGGCGGATTCCAGGAAGCGGTCTCCGGCTTTAAACAGAAAATGATCCTCAATGAGCTGTTTTCTGATCTCTTCACTCATGTCACCCAGTGAGTAGTAGCTTCCGGAGAGTGAGCCTGTGAGGCTGTTTAGCGCTGCAGAGACCTCTGACTCTACCTTGTTGCGCTGTGCTTTGGTGATCGCTGGCCCTAGAGGGAGATCAGCGACATTTCTACCCACTCTGATACGGGTAGAGAGGATATACTCTCCCTCAGGGTCAGGGTTGGGGGCTTGGAGGTCATCGGGATTGAGGTTGGACTGGTGGGTATCGCTCTGCCTAAAGCCGTGATACGATTCTATGATCGGATCAAACAGTGTGGCAAAAAGTGTATAAGACTCCAAATCCCCTGCATAGACACCGATACCACTGTCGATGTTTTCTACGCCCGAACGGATCGCATCATCGATCGTGAAGCCGTTGACGGTGCTGCGACCTTGCAGGGCTTGGTAGATCTCTGGTGTGAGGTGTGCGCAAAGCTGAGATTTGCATGATTTTGGAAAGTCCGGAAAGGTTCCCATGGTCGACTCCTTATAATTAGTGTTGCAATAGTATAGTGCTTTTGTGAAAAGAATTGGATTAAAAAACGGTTAAACTTTTGTCTTTATACTTCGCATATAGAGTGTGTTGGAGCATACCCTAGAAAATTATTTATTAAGGAGTATACCTATGTTTAGAAAAAATATCTCATTACTATTGCTTTCATTGGCAACAGCTGCTTCTCTCCACGCGAGTGATCCTTTTATGAACGACCCATTTGGGGATGATATCTTCGGTGAAATGATGCAGATGCAAAAAGGGATGGACAGAATGTTTGAGCGTATGCATCAGCGCATGCAGCAGAGATCCCAGGCACTGATCAGTCCTATCGGTACCTATAAAGTAGCGACCCAAAGTCAGTTTGTGGACAAAGGGGATCACTATGAGTTTCGGACAGATATTCCCGAATCCAAGGAGAATACGATCCATGTCTCAGTGAACAATCATATCCTGACGGTAGATGCAAAAGTAGTCAAAAAAGAGGAGACCAAACGTGCAGGTGTGGTCAGTTATCAGAGCTATATGAGTATGTATCAGAGAAGTCTGTCACTGCCTGCAGATGCTGATGAGTCCAGTATGAAAAATGAGTACAAGGGAGGCTATCTGACTATCAGCTTCAAGAAAAAAGCAGCATCAAAACCTGCGCAGGTCACCAAAGTATCCAAGAAGGATACCAACCAGAGCAAATAGCTACTGGTGTCGCTTTTTATATTTCAGAACCTGTGCATCATGCAGAGTGATCAGTCCCTCTTCGATCGCTGCATCATGCGCTTCAAGAAATGCCATGATCTTCTCTTCTGTCTCGATGATCTCAATGATTACTGGAAGCGTTTGAGAAAGTGCCCAGACTTCAAAGGTATGTAGCTCTGAATGCGCCCCGATACCGGCAACGCCTTTGAATACTGTAGCCCCACTAAGCCCTTCAGCTTTGGACTGATGTACCAAATACTGCCAGAGTGGTTTCCCCTCATGGGTGTCTGAATTGTCAATATAGATCCGTAATACCTTTTTCCTGCCGAGATACTGTTTCATGGTGACTCCTTTATATCGTATGACCTGATATGCTTTCAGGCTCTGGCACGGTTTTGTGCTGTGCTATCACTTTTTCTATGGCAGCTCTTATGTTGGCTGCCTTAAAAGGTTTTTTGATCATAAGGTCATAAAGCCTTCTCTCCTGTTCATCTATATGTGGATCACCTGTAATGGATATGGCAAAGAGGGGCACTGTGATACCCCTACTCTTTTCAAAGCTTCGATAATTTTGCATCACATCAGAGCCAGAGATAGAAGGCATATGCTTGTCAATAAAGATAGCGTCATAAGGCCGATTGTCCTTATGTGCCTCCTTGAGTAGATTGAGTGCTTCGAGGCCATCTGCTGCAGTGGTTATCTCTACAAACTCTGTTTCAAGGATAGACTTGAGTAGGGTAATATTGATCTTATTGTCATCAGCAATAAGAATCTTTTTCTTATTTTCCCAGAAGGCGGTACTGTGTACAAGATCCCCGTAATAGGTATTCTCTGAAATAATATTGTACTGAGAGAGACTTTTATTCTTGCTGAGAGAAAAGAGTGACTCTTCGATGATTAATACTTCCATACTCTTCTCTTTGGCTATTCTGAGGATCTCCGGGGAGAGTTTGTGCTGGAAGCAGTAGAGGTGCGTAGTATCCAAAGGCAGTGTGTCTGTGATCTCAATGTTTTTTTCACTCATGCCCAGTTGCAGAAGATAAGAGATGATGTTTTTGGGGTTAGTATGCTTTTTATAGTTTGTTAATAGAGTTATTTTTTTCTTGAGATTGATAAACTTTTCGTAACTTGGATTAGCATTAATGACTTCTATGGGAATAGAGAAGTGAAACCTACTTCCCTCTTCAAGCGCACTTTTTAGTTGGAGTTTTCCACCCAACTCATTGACATATTTGGCTGAGATTGAGAGACCAAGTCCTGTGCCTCCATAGTGCTCACTGGTATCTTCTTCTGCCTGCTCAAAAGCTTTAAAGATATCTTTCTGACGAGAAGGGTCTATGCCGATACCATGGTCAGAAACAGAGAGTTTTATCTTTTGCTCATTTAAATCATATTTCACTTTGAAGTTGATACGACTTCCTTTGGGAGTAAATTTATACGCATTACCTAGTAGGTTGATGAGTACTCTCTTCAGTTTGATGGTATCTATTTTGATCTCTTTGGGAAGCAACGGATCTATATAGACTAGATAGTCAATATTTTTGGCTGACATGTCAGCAGAGAAGATATTGGCTATCTGGGCAAAAAACTTAACACTATTGACTGCCAAAAGGGCGGTAGGGTGTCTTTGGTATTTCTCTTTTGCCTGCTCCAGGATAGAGTCTGTAAGGGTATTGATAAATTTTGCACTCTCTTTGGCATGCTCGATAAATTCTTTGAGGCGTTTATCTTCTGTGTGCTCTTCCATGAGTTCAAGGAAGCCATACAGACTGTTTGCCGGTGTTCTGATATCGTGGACAGTATTTGAGAGTTGAAGCATAAGTGCATCGGGAGTAGGGGTCTTTTCTGTATGAGTTTCTGCTGCTACTGTGATCGTTGTATTGAGTTTAGAGATATTAACAGGTTCAATATTCTGTTTGTCTGCTCGTAAAATGTGTATGATCTTTGCCAGAAAAATGTGCAAAGAGTTGAGGAGTTCAAGATCCATTTTCTGATAAGGTTGCTTGTACTGTATAGAGCGGGATGTGCGAACGATCCCCAGCAATTCCTCATTCTCTACAATGGGGAGTACGATCTGAGATCTGAGCTTGAGACCCTTGGGGTTGTCTACATGTTGTGCATAGTTTTTCTCACTGGCAAGATGGTTATATATAGCAGCAGACTTTGTCAAAAATGCCTCTCCCAGAATGCCTCTTGGATTGATCATGGTATATACGCTACCGCTACTCTTATCAAAGAGTGTCTGTTGATCTGGATCAAATATTAAAAGTGCTGCATGGTCAGAGTGGCTGAAATCCTGTAACAGTTTTTCAATGATTTGAGCAATCTCTTTTGGATCATCTGTCTGAGAAATGAGATTCATGGAAGCGGTGAGACTCTGAATAAGTATTGATGATGTATTTTTCAAAAAAGAAAACCCCCAGTTAATGTAAATAATGTATCAGTGCTGAAATTATACTGTAACATCTCTTTGACAATTTTGACAAAAATACCGATATAATGCTGTTTTTATTAAAAGAATATAGATGAAAATCAATAAAGAAGGGTTCTAGAATGAATAAAGAACATGTACTGAAAAATGTAGATATCGTCGTCTCAAAAGGTAATGCTGAAGGGGATATTACCTATGCAAATCCTATTTTTGTGAAGCTGTCAGGATATTCAATGGGTGAACTGCTGGATAAGCCACATTCTATTTTGCGACATCCGGATATGCCGAAACTTATATTTAAATTCTTGTGGGATAACCTCAAGGCAGGCAATGATGTGATAGCTTTCGTGAAGAATCTCTCCAAAGATAATAGTTTTTACTGGGTGCTGGCACATGTACGCGTGGCTAAGAACCCTGATGGATCATTCCGAAACTATGTTTCCACCAGAAGAATGGTTACCGGTGGTGCAAGAGCAGTGATTGAGCCACTGTATGCCAAGATGCTGGAGGCAGAGAAAGAAGAAGGCATGAGTGGATCACTGAAAGTGCTAGAAGCGTTTTTGTCAGGCAACGGTGCTTCCCTGGCAACTTTTAATGAAACAATGAAAAAACTTAACAGCTAAGAAGGAGTATGTAATGATTAATTTTGAAGAGTCAATGAAAAAACTACGATCAGTGAGTGGCTACCTGGGGTCTGCCGTATTGAATTTTGCAGGAGAAACCCTCTATATGGATGAGGAGAATACCGGAGTTGATATCGCTTATTCGGCCAGTATCTTCAATGATGCATTCAGGGCCATTTCGGAGGCTTCACTTGATGTGGGGTTTGCCGATGCAGCCTTTGTGGAGACCAAGACACACGATGGGCATGTATTTCTTATCAACTCTGCAGGAGATCAAGAGGGCGATAATTTTTCCAAACTCAATGTATTTGCTATTTTTAGAGATGATGGCAATATCGCTTTGGCAAAAATGATTATAGAGCGTACTTCCCATCGTATGTCAGAGGAGATAGGCAGTCTCTAGGGGGAAGCGGATCCCGGGGACACCT
>JALWVW010000326.1 GCA_027079365.1 Campylobacteraceae bacterium
GCACTGAAGATGTATCCTTCGTAGCCTTCTTCAGGGATAGTGAATCTCACTTGATAAGTTCCCGGAATAACATCAAAGCCATATCTTCCATTCTCATCAGTTACGATCTGATGGTTTCCGTTAACATCCTCTACAGGATTACCGTTCTCATCAAAGAGTTCTACCGTTGCGTCTACTACAGGTTCTTCTCCTGGATCCTGGATACCGTTTTGGTTACTGTCTATCCAGAAATAGTCTCCTATGTGTGCTGTCGGTGCATAAATACCCATATCAAGATCAGCATAGTGTTCTCCTGCATTAAGCGATACCGGTGCGGTAATGCCTGTGTCCAGATCTGCATCTGAATCATCGGCTTCATTATCTCCCATATTCTGTTCTGTGACAATAAATCGTTCCGGTAAAGTACTGAGATCAAATTCTACTGCATACGTTTCAAGCGGATTAAGCCCTTCAAAGATATATTCTCCTGTCGTATTGGTTTCAGTAAAGATATCATTGCCGTTATTGTCTTGAACACGGTCCCCATTGCCATCGAGAAGATATACTCTCACATTCTCTACACCGTCTTCATCTGCATTATGGATTCCGTTTTGGTCATTATCGTACCATACCAAGTCTCCTAAGCTGGCTGCTTGTGTTTCGACGAAATCATTATTTACGTCATTCTCACCTGCCCCTACTGTTGCCGATATTTCATTGACACCTGTACTGATGGTATTGTCATCGTCAAAACCGCCTTCATTTTCACGTACATCAAAGAATCCATCCGGTTGTTCTTCTCTTACGATATATTCACCAGGTTCAAGATCAGTAAATTCATAATTACCGTTAGCATCTGTCGTAGCAGTAAGCGGCTGACCGTTTTCATCCAATACTGGAGTCCCATCTGAATGATGCAGTGTGATCACTACGCCCTCTAATGGGATCAAGGTACCATCATGTAACTCATGACTGACATTACCGCTTAAGCTTCCCAATGGATAGACACCCATATCCCACGACGGATCATTCTCCCCCGGATCAAGATGCGTCAACGGTGTTTTACCTGTTGTGGTATCAGCATCACTGTTATTGGTATCACTTGAACCTGTTATATTTTCATCAGTTACTCTATAGATATTGTTGTACTCTTCTTCCAATGAAGTAAGATTAAATTCTACATAGTAATCACCCGATGGCAGGTTAGAGAAACTGTATGTACCGTTCTCATCCGTTACCGTAGTGGCTACCGTATTATTCATATCATCATAGAGGATGACCTGGATATGCTCAAGTCCGGCATCCACTTCATCCTGCATACCGTTTTTATTACTATCTACCCATACTGCATCCCCAATACCTGCAAGTTGACTTTGAGGAATAAATCCAAAGTCCACAGTCATATTTCCATTGTTGTCATCACCATTGTCAAGATCTCCTGCCTGTGCAGTCTCAACACTGTCATCCACCTCACCATTGACACTTAGATCAATGATCGGTGAACGGATAGAACTGTTATAATCATCCTGAATACCGTTATCATCTCCATCTACATCATTATCTGTTGTCACCGTAAGTGTTGAACTCAGCGGTGCATCTTGAGGTGCTGTCGGAATATAAATGAAGTATTGCCCTTCGATCAGATTTTCAAAGAGATAATCTCCATTTGCATCTGTAATATTTGTATCGACAGGCGTTGCCGTAAGCGGATCGTCTCCTGCCCTGAATATCTGTACTTCTATACCCGGTATACCTGCTTCTGTACCGTTTTGCGTACCGCTGTTATCCTCATCATAGTAGAGTGTTGAACCTATACTGACTGGATCAAAGAATCCAAAGTCAACAGTCATATCACCATTGTGATCTATACTGTCATCCATATCACCACCATAATTTGTATCTTCTGTCGTATTGTTTTCTGTTCCTGCTAACAGTTCTATTACCGGTGAGGTCACCGCTGTACCGATCGATGCCTGAATACCATTGTCATCATTGTCTTCACTGTTGTCAAGAGTGTCAGTTACTGTTGAACTTAAAGGAGCCACCGCCGGTGGTGTCGGGATCGTTACCGTATAATTACCTTCTGTCAAGTTATTAAAGAAATAATTACCATGACTATCCGTTACATTGGTATCTACCGGATTGCCAAGATCATCACGCAATACTACAGTCACTCCTGCAATACCGCTTTCATTATTATCGATCTGACCGTTATTGTTATTGTCCATCCATACGGTTGAACCTACACTCATTGGATTATAGAATCCAAAGTCAACTGTCATATCACCATTTGCATCATTCACACTGTCTAGTTCTGCTCCCGATCCTGTTTCCGTATGATTTTCATTTGTTCTGGTCAACTCAATAAGTGCTGAAGTTACAGCTCCGCCTGTAGCAGCCTGCTGTCCATTATCATCATTGTCAGTACCGTCATCATTCATATTTGTTGTATCAGAACTTCTAGGTGCACTCACAGGCGGTGCAGGAATAGTCACTGTATAGTTACCCTCTGCCAAGCCTCCAAAGAAGTAGTTACCATTACTGTCTGTTACATTACTGTCCACGACCTGTCCTGCATCATCAAGCAATACTACGGTTACTCCCGCAATACCATTTTCACTGCCATCCATTTGACCGTTATTATCGCTGTCAAACCATACCGTAGAACCGATACTCACAGGAGAGTAGAAACCAAAATCAACCGTCATATTACCACTGGTCTCAGCAGCATCGTCTGCATCATCTCCTGCTTGTGTACCTGCTTCTGTTGGTGCAACTCCTGCTGTCAATGTAAATACTGCACTCTCGTAAAGACCGGCACTTGGGCTGACTGCGATATTGGAATCACTCTCAGCATTGGTCGCTGTTGTTGTCTGTACCGGACTTGGTTCATATCCCGCAGGCGGTGTGACCTGCACTTTATACTTCCCTTCAGGAAGACTGTTAAAGAAATATAACCCGTCTGCTGCTGTTACAATATCTGCAACTGTTGTTCCTGCTGTATCAACAGCATCAACAAATGTCCCCGGATTTGCAGGGTCTTCTACAAGCAGATGTACTGTTGCGCCTCCCAATGCCGGTTCACTTGCATCTTGTATTCCGTCTTTATCTTTATCATCCCATATATAAGATCCGATACTTACCGGCTTCAACACAAATCCAAAGTCTACTGTCATATTTCCGGATGTATCTGCTTGCCCCCCATTGGTACCGTCTTGTGCATCTCCGTCAAAAGTATCCGTTTCTGTCGGTTCTGTACCTGCTGTCAAAGTAAAGACTGCACTTTCATAAATACCGGTACTTGGACTGGCAGCTATATTGGAATCACCTTCTGCATCCGTTTCCGTTGTCGTTTGTACTGGAGATGCCTCATATGTTGCCGGAGGTGTAACCTCTACTTTGTACTTCCCTTCAGGTAGACCATCAAAGAAATATTGACCATCTGCTCCAGTTGTAATATCCGTCACTGCACTTCCGTCTTCATGTTTTGCAGGAACAAAAGTTCCTGTACCGTCATCTACTAACAGATGTACCACTGCACCTGTAATTTTAGGTTCAGCGGCACCTTGTGTTCCATCTTGATTATTATCATCCCAAACAACCGACCCGATGCTCACAGACTGCACAAGACCAAAGTCCACAGTCATGTTCCCTGAAAGATCTGCTACACTTCCTGCTGCACCGTCGCTGTCATCACCCTCCTGGGTATCCGCCTCTT
>JALWVW010000327.1 GCA_027079365.1 Campylobacteraceae bacterium
GTATGTTTGAGTTCGGGATACCACCAAAAAAGAAGGTGTAGAGTACGATAGAGCAGATAGATAGCCAGAATAAAAAGGAAGAGGTATCCTAATTTTTGGAAGAGCACTAGTCCAAAGCCCACACTGCTAACCGCATCAATAATCGTCAGTGCAGCAATGCTGACAATCTCTCCTAATACCCCTACGATAAAAGCCTGCCTCATCCAGGCTTCCTCTTTGCCATAGCTTTTGGAAAGTGAGGCTAGTAGACCGATAGAGATAAGCGGTAAAGAGATGATGACAATAGTATTGAAATCAAAAAGCAACCCACTTCCCAGTGCCAGTGCCCACAGCGAAAAATTAAAAAAGGCTGCCTTACGTATCAAGCTTTTGGAGCTTCTGGTAATCTGCTTGAGATCAACCTCCATACCAGCCAAGAACATGAGATAAAGGAAGCCTACCTCTGCAACAATATCAAAATATTCATGGTGATGGATCAAGCCCATAAATGCAAGTATCGAGCCTAGTATGATCTCAACTGGGGTCGTGGGCATGCGTAGTAATTTGGCAATAAAGGGTGCTCCCCAAATGATCAGTGAGAGGATCAAGAGGAGCGTGATTTCAGCTGGCATAGTGTATGGCGCCGCTAGTCGGCATCGATCCTGTGTTTGCACTTGAGACACTCATAGACTTCTTTGCCACGAAGGGTTTTTTTGCCCATAAGGTAGTCACATTCTGGACACTTCTTATCCACTGGTTCAAAGTTTGAGATAAATTTGCACTTTGGATAGGTGGCACAACCGAAGAATTTACCTCTTTTCCCCTCTCTTTCCTGTATCTTTCCTCCACATAGAGGACAGGATACATCTAGTTCCCTAGGAGGTGTGAGCGATTTGGCATTTTTGCATTTGGGGTAGGCAGAGCAGGCAAGAAATTTTCCGCGTCTCGAGTCTTTGATAACCATAGGTGAGCCACATTTTTCGCAGACCTCATCCGTCTCTTCTGGCTGCTCAGGTTCTGTTCCGTCGGTATTTTTGGTGTATTTGCACTTGGGGAAGTTTGAACAGGCGATAAACTCACCATAGCGCCCTTTTCGCAACAGGAGTTCTGACCCACATTTGGGGCAGTCTTCACCTGTAGGGATTGCTTGCTTGAGGCTTTTGATATCTTTTTTACCTTTTTCTATCCGTTCCATGAAGGGGGCATAGAATGCTTTGAGAATATCCTGCCAATTCTTCGTCCCCTCTGCTACCATATCCAGCGTTTCTTCCATAGAAGCGGTGAATCCACTGTCTACGATGTCGGGAAAATGTTCTTCCAGCATCTCAATGACAGTAAATGCTATCTCAGTAGGATGGATTCGCTTCTTCTCCAGCTCAATATATTTTCTGGTCTGGAGTGTGGTGACAGTGGGGGCATAGGTACTTGGGCGTCCGATGCCGAGAGATTCCAGTTTTTTGATCAGACTTGCTTCGTTGTAGCGCGGCGGGGGCTCCGTAAAGTGTTGCTCAGCCTTGATATCATCCAAGCTGACGGACTGTCCCTTGTCAAGTTTGGGAAGCAGCTTGTCCTTTTCTGTGTATCCAGTCACTTTATAGAAACCGTCAAATAACATTCTTCTCCCACTTGCCTTGAAGACAGAATGTGCACCTCCAAACAAAATAGTCTGGGTCTCAAACTCAGCTTCAGTCATCTGGCAGGCGAGAAAGCGGTTGTAGATCAACCGATAGAGCTTGAGTTCATCTGCCCCCAGATAGTTTTGTGCCATCTGCGGGGTAAACTCTACAATGGTAGGCCGGATTGCCTCGTGAGCCTCCTGTGCGCCTTTAGACTTGGTGGCATAATTTTTGGGCTTGGCTGGCAAATACTTCGATCCATAATTGGACTGGATGAACTCTCTGGCAGTAGCGACTGCTTCTTTGGCGAGGTTGAGAGAGTCAGTTCTCATATAGGTAATAACTCCCATCGTGCCCTTGTCTGTCTTGACGCCCTCATAGAGTTTTTGTGCTACCATCATCGTCTTTTTGGGTGAGAAACCCAGCTGCGTAGAGGCACTCTGCTGTAGCGTGGAGGTCATAAAAGGCGGAGGTGTCTTGGTCTTTCGCTTACTCGTCTCGATACTCTGGACGCTGAAAGACTCCCCCTTGGCAGAAGTGACGATCTGCGACGCAGAGGCTTCGTTAACCAGTGTCATTTTCTCTATTCTTTTGCCTTCAAAGCTATAGATGGAGGCATCGACCTCTTTTTGGAAGAGGGCGTCGATGCTCCAGTACTCCTCGGGCTTGAAGGCTTTGATCTCTCGTTCCCTGTCCACTACGATCTTGAGGGTAGAGCTCTGTACTCTTCCGGCACTGAGCCCTCTTTGAATCTTGCTGGCGAGCAGCGGTGAGAGCTTATATCCGACGATACGATCGAGTAGCCTGCGGGTCTGTTGTGCATCGACAGAGTCCATATCTACCTTGCGGGGGTTTTCCAAGGCATGGTTGATAGCTGTTTTGGTGATCTCGTGAAAGACGATGCGAGGTAGCTCTGTAGGCTCTTTGCCAATAGCCTTGGCGATATGGTACCCGATCGCCTCTCCCTCACGGTCCTCATCCGTCGCGATATAGATAGTTTCAGCCGCTTTTGCCAGCTTCTTGAGTTCTTTGACTGTAGGGTTGGCTTCTCTTGGAATGGAGTATTTGGGCACAAAATCCCCGCTCTTTTCGTCGATAGTGATGCCAAAGGAGCTTTTGGGAAGGTCTCTGATGTGCCCTTTGGAGGCAATAACTTTGTACTCCTTGCCCAAAAAATTGGTAATGGTGCGTGCTTTGGCTGGTGACTCGACGATAATCAAATTTTTCATAGGCTCTTACTTTAGTATATAGTATGTCTTATTTTGGTTTGGTATTGTAGCAGAAATGATTAAAGAAACGAATAAACAAAAGGAAGTGGTATAAAGAAGAGAAGTGTATCGTGGCAACAAGTGCCACGGGGGGGGGAGTTATGCGATATCGGGGATTCTGATAGCCTGTCCCGGGTAGATAAGATCTGGATCTTTGATCACTTCGATATTTGCCTCGACGATCGCTGGGTACTTGCTGCCGTCTTTGTAGAAGTGAGAGGCGATCTTCCAAAGTGTATCACCTTTCTTGATCGTGTAGAAGGTGGGCTCTGGTACATCTCTGCTATTCTCTTCGCTGATCTGCTCTACTGAGACCAACTGATCAGCACTGACCTGCTCTACGCCCTCTACATTACCCGCGATGAGGATACATTTCTCTCTTGTGTCATTGCAACTTGCCACCCCGGCCAGTGTGACCTTGTGTCCATCTACTTCTACGACCAATCCCTGTACAGGTACCTCTTCAAAGCTCTCTTCTATCTCTTTTTGGATAGCGGCATTGTCATCACCTTTGCCCAATAATTTCTTACCTGCATTTTTGACAAAATCAAAAAATCCCATGTACTCTCCTTAAATTAAATGTCTATAATTGTAGTCAAATTCCATTAACAGTGATATAACAGGACTAAGATTTTTTGAGAATTCTAGGCAAGGTGATCCCCGTCTGACTTTGATATTTTCCACTACGGTCACGATAGGTTGTTTCACACGCTTCATCTCCCTGGAGGAAAAGCACCTGCGCAATCCCCTCATTGGCATAGATCTTCGCCGGAAGAGGTGTGGTATTGGAGATCTCTATAGTAATATGCCCTTCAAATCCAGGCTCAAATGG
>JALWVW010000328.1 GCA_027079365.1 Campylobacteraceae bacterium
GCTTCATCTTTTTGAGATAGGCGATGGCATGGGAGCTTTCAAAAGCGGGGATGATCCCCTCGCGTTGGCTGAGCCATACGAAGGCTTCTATCGCTTCATCATCGGTAATGTGGTCATAGGTGACCTTGCCTGCCTCCTTGAGGAATGCGTGCTCAGGACCGATGCCTGGGTAGTCCAAACCTGCTGAGATGGAGTGGGCTTCCTGGATCTGACCGTCCTCATCTTGGAGGAGGTAGCTGAGCTGTCCGTGCAGTACGCCTGGAGAGCCTTTTTCCAAGGAACAGCCGTGCTTGGAGTCCAGTCCCAGGCCACCTGCTTCGATACCGATACATTCGACATGCTCATCCTCCAAAAAGTGGTTAAATATTCCCAATGCATTGGACCCGCCACCGATACAGGCGATGACCTTGTCTGGCAGGCAACCTTCTGCTTCTGTAAGCTGCGCTTTGGCCTCCCAGCCGATGATAGACTGGATATCCCGTACCATCATAGGGTAGGGGTGTGGGCCGGCCACGGTGCCGATGAGATAGTAGGTGTCTCTGGCATGTGTGACCCAGTGGCGGATGGCATCATTCATGGCGTCTTTTAGGGTCTTGGAACCTGACTGCACAGCATGGACTTTGGCACCAAGGAGTTTCATGCGAAAGACATTGAGTTCCTGTCGTGCTACATCTTTCGCCCCCATAAAGACCTCACATTCCAGCCCAAAAAGTGCGGCTACCGTAGCTGTAGCGACCCCATGCTGCCCGGCACCTGTTTCTGCTATGATCTTCTTTTTCCCCAATCTTTTTGCTAGTACTGCCTGTGCGACACAATGGTTGATCTTGTGGGCACCTGTGTGGTTGAGATCTTCACGCTTGAGATAGACTTTGGCACCGATCTCTTTGGAGATATTGGCAGCATAATAGAGTGCCGAAGGACGACCGACATAATGTTTGTAATAGTAGTCCACCTCTGCCCAAAAATCTGCGTCAAAGCGTACTGCCTCATAGTCTTTGCGTAGCTGTTCCAGCGTAGGCATAAGGGTTTCAGGGACGAATCTGCCGCCAAATTTTCCGAAGTGTCCTTGCTTGTCTGGGTCGAAAGGAGAAGGGGTAGGGATATAGTGTCTGTTAGCCATAAAATATACTCTCTCTTTAAGGTTTTCGTATTGTATCTAAAAATGTGGATTGGTTTGCTTCTTTGTTCTTGTTCTTGTTTTCTTTTTGTGTCTTGTACCATCTGATGTGTGCCAGGTGTTCCGGATAGGTGGTAGCAAAATTATGTGTACCCTCGTCTGCCAGCATAAAATAGAGATACTCTGTCTTAGCCGGGTTAAGCGCTGCCCTGATCGCTTCTTTGGTGGCGCTGCCTATCGGGTGGGGTGGCAAGCCTTTGTATCGATAGGTATTATAGTGACTCTTGTCCTTCTGGATACGCTCTGGGGTGACAATCTGGTGGGAGTATTTTCCGTAATTGAGTGTGGCATCGAGTTGGAGTTTCATCCCTTTTTTGAGCCTGTTGTGGATCACTGAAGAGATGAGTGGCATCTCTTTTGGATCCTGGGTCTCTTTTTGGATAATAGAGGCGATGGTAAGGATGCGGTTCCATGTGTGGACTTTATAGCTTCCTAGGTATTTTTGTGCCATTATCTCAAATTTTTTCTCAGAAGTGGTGGTCATATAGTAAGCGATCGCAGAAGGTGTGGTATGATAAGGGATACGGTAATAGCCTGCCAGAATACCACCGTCACGGTAGGGAGAGTAGTAGTGGTATTGTGCCAGAATCTTTTTGGCAGACAGCTCAGTCTGTCGGGCTGTACGAGAGGAGAAATCCTGAATAGTGGCACCACTGTACATGACGATGCGTCTGGTTCTTTCTCTTGGTTTTTTCTGTAAGCTCTGGATCAGTGTTTCCCTGGTGAGTGCCGTTTTTGTATCGAAGCGTACCCAGCCTTTGGGGGGTATCGGATAGCGTTTGATCAACCGGTAGTCTAGGATATTGAGAGGGACATGCTGCTGCTGAAGTGCTACAAGTAGAGAGTTGTTGCTGTCTGGGATATAGAGCAATGATGGAGGTGTGATGAGCGCGTAGCTATGATAGAGGGTATAGAGAAGAAGGGAAAACAGTGCCAGCAGAGAGACTTTGACCCATATGTGTAGAGTGTGTAACACGAACCAAATAGAGGCTATGCTAGTTGTGATGATGTTATTGCCAGAATCTTTTCGAGGCATAGCTCCCCTCTACTTTGGTGTGTGGTTGCATTTACATATTGTATCCAAAGGGTAGGCGTGAATGAAGCCTATACCCCTACGGTAGGATTATGCCTCTATTTTAGCGACCCGGTCAGCGTGTCTTCCGCCCTCAAATGCTGTACCGATAAAGGCATCGATCATGCTCTCGATCACTCCTTTGCCGACGACCCGCTCGCCAAATGCGAGGATCTGTGCGTTGTTGTGGGCTCTTGCCATGGCGGCAGTGTAGGCATCGTGACAGAGGGCAGCACGGATACTGGGTACTTTATTGGCTGCCATAGAGATACCGATACCTGTACCACAGACCACGATACCGAAGCTGCCCCCATCGGCTGCGACTGCCTCTGCGCACTTGCGTCCAAAATCAGGATAGTCTACTCTGTCTGCTGAGTCAGGTCCCAGATCGATGATCTCGTGCCCTCTGTCAGTGATGAGTGCTTTGATATAGGCTTTGACAGCATACCCTGCATGATCGGTGGCGATGTAAAATTTCATAGTCTTTCCTTATTAAAGTATGGTTTGAAGTATCCAGCTTACAGGAGCGAAGATCCAGTCACCCAGTGGTGTGGCAAGAATAAGTACGATAAAGATCATGCCGTAAGGAAAGATCTTTTCGATGAATTCCACCACTGCTCTCCAACGCATTTTAGCTGCAAAATGGAGCAGTACCTGGGAACCATCCAAGGGTGGTACCGGCAGGAGGTTGAATACTCCCAAGACCACATTGATCACAATGCTCTGCATGATAAAGAGATAGGCGAATGCACCAAAGGCACTCTCTGGATGACTAAAGAGCGGAAAGAGTGTCGCCATCAGGATCGCCAACAGGAAGTTGTAGGTTACCCCTGCGAGCGCTACGGCGATCATGGCACCATGCCCACCGTTGCGCACCACGATATTGGCATTGATTGGTACAGGTTTCGCCCAGCCAAACAGAAATGGAGCGCCTGAAAAATAGAGTAGCGCAGGCACCAGTATCGTACCGACAGGGTCGATATGTACGAGGGGATTGATGCTGAGTCTGCCTCTGGACTTGGCGAGGTCATCCCCATAGCGGTAGGCGACCCAGCCATGCATGATTTCATGTCCTATGACAGCCACGGCGATTGCCAATATAGAGGCGATGACTTTGTAAATCTCTATTTCATTTTCACTCAACGGTAGGCTCCTCTCGTTCCATGGTTTTGATGCTTCTTCCGATGCGGCTCCAGCGCACAGAATAGCGATAGTTGTCCCATTTGGTTTCACAGGCTTTGGATCCCAGTTTCAGATCACCGCAGATAGTGGAGAGCATCTGGTGGTCTCTGCCACCACCTATGCCCTTGTAGACACGCTCGTAGCTGCGATACTCCAGGCTGAAATAGGTGAACCAGGGCTGCCCGATCACCAAACTGTAGGGTACAGAGCCCCAAAACCGGCTGTCGTTGGAGTTGTCTCGGTTGTCTCCCATCATATA
>JALWVW010000329.1 GCA_027079365.1 Campylobacteraceae bacterium
ATGGATAAACTCATTCGAAACTCAACAGCAGAATTTTTGATCTTTACTTCCCAAAGTGGCGAAGATAGCATAGAAGTAAAAGTGTTTGATGAATCTGTTTGGCTTACTCAAAACATGATTGCAGAGCTTTTTGATACCACCAAACAAAATATAAGTTTGCATCTAAAAAATATTTTTGAAAATGAAGAGCTGGAGGAAGTTTCAGTTGTAAAGGATTTCTTGACAACTGCTAGTGACGGTAAAAACTACAAAACAAGATACTACAATCTTGATGCTATCATCTCCATAGGGTATAGAGTCAACTCTAAAAAAGCGACACAGTTTAGAAAATGGGCAACAGCTGTTTTAAAAGAGTTTGCCATCAAAGGGTTTGTACTTGACAAAAAGAGACTTGAAAACGGGACTTTTTTAGGCAAAGAGTATTTTGAGAAGCTTTTAGAAGAGATACGAGAGATACGACTGAGTGAACGGATGTTTTATCAAAAAGTCACAGATATATATGCCACCAGTGTTGACTATGATAAAAACGACGCCACAACCAAAAAGTTTTTTGCAAAAGTACAAAATAAACTGCATTTTGCCGTCCATGGATACACCGCAGCTGAACTTGTCTGCACAAGAGCAGATGCCGACAAAGAGAAGATGGGATTGAGCTCTTGGGACAATGCACCTACGGGGAAAATACTTAAAACCGATGTAGCCATAGCTAAAAACTATCTCACAAAAGAGGAGCTGGATAATCTGGGAAGAGTTGTCAACGCTTTTTTAGATTTGGCGGAGAGTCGCGCAAAACGAAATATCCCTATGACTATGGAAGATTGGGCTTCAAGGCTTGATGCTTTTTTAGAGTTTGACGATAGGGAGATTTTAAAAAATGCAGGAAAGATCACAAAGCAGATAGCTGAAGAACATGCTTTAAGTGAATTCGAAAAATACAGAGTCGTGCAAGATAGACTATTTATGAGTGATTTTGACAAACTACTTTTGGATACGAGAAACAGCGATGACTAAAATAATCGAAAACGAGATAGAACTTTTTGCCATAGAGCTTTTGGAAAAGTAGGGAGTTTGAATATACCTATGCTCTGGACATCGCGCCAGGCAGTGATGCCCCTATTCGCCCTAAAATTAATCACTCTTAACTACAGTTCCCACAAAAAATTGAATGGAGTGCGTATAGGAGGTGAGTGATGTTGTCGCATCATACACCTCTGAGACAAAGTAGGATAAAATAGTAAATTGATTCTACTCTGAAGGAAGATGTCTAGATGTTATCTATATGGAGAGTGATTGTTGTAGGACTATGTGCCGGATTGGTTTTTTCTGTTGCTGCATTTGGAGAGAATGGCGGATCTCCTGCTGCGAAGAAGATCACGATACGACTCACAGAAAAAGAGAAAAAGTTTCTCAGTGAGCATCCGGCGATCACTGCACACAACGAGGCGGACTATCCGCCCTATAACTTCAATGAAAAGGGAATAGCCAAAGGGTTTTCTATCGATTATCTTAATCTACTGGCGAAGAAGCTGGGGATCAAGGTCAAGTATATTTCTGGCCATACTTGGGCGGAATTCATGGAAATGACTCGCCAAAATAAGATCGATGTAATGCTCAATATCATGCGTACACCCAATAGAGAGAAAGCACTCCATTTCACACAGCCTTACGCAAGAGTACAAAAAGCCATCTTTACCAATGACTCTAAGATTAAGACACTGCGTGACCTGGACGGCAAAACAGTCTCCGTTATCCGGGGGTATTTTATGCAGCATTTTTTAGAAGCCTACCATCCTGATGTAAAAATGAAACTTGAGAAAGATGCGCGAAGCTGTATCCTCTCGGTCAAAGAGAGGAACAGTGATGCTACGGTGGCGAGCAGCGGTATCATGCGCTACCTAATGAAGGTGAACAAGCTCTATCTCGCCTACGGACACTTGGTAGATGATCGGCGGTTGACACTGGATCTTAACATGGCGACTTCTCCTGCCAATGCTGTGCTGAGGGACATCCTCCAAAAAGCAATGTATAGTGTCAGTGCCCATGAGATCAACGCGCTGAAAGAAAAATGGATAGGCAAAGAGGAGTTGAAGATACCGGTAAAGGGTACCTTGACAAGACAGGAGCGTGCCTATCTGCGCAAGAAGAAGGTCGTTAAGATGTGTATCGATCCTGACTGGGAGCCGATAGAGTTTGCCGAAACATCCAATGGGTATATTACCAGAGGGATCTCCACAGATACCATGCATGTCATCGGGAAAGATCTCAATATTACATTTGAGGGGGTGGCCACAGATAGCTGGAGTGAGTCCCAGCAGTATCTCAAGGAGCGAAAATGTGATATCCTTCCAGCAGCCACCAAAACAGAAAAGCGACAAGCCTATGCAGGGTTTACCTACCCTTATCTTGACTACAAGTTGGCGATCATTACAAAAGCAAACCAGGGATTTGTCAGTAACCTCATGGATGTGATAGACAAACCCATTGCCAGAAAGAGAGGATCTGCATTGATAGGAAAGTTGCAGAAGCTCTATCCTGCGGTGAATATTGTTGAAGTCGATGACCCATTGGAGTCTTTTCGTGCAGTAGCCAGTGGAGAAGCCTATGCGACGATCTCCACATTGCCAGTGGCATCGCACTACATCAATAAGTATCATCTTGACTCTATAGGCATCGCAGGCTATACCAATATGAGGCTTCGCCTCTCTATTGCGGTACGGAATGATGATCCCCTGCTTCTGTCGATACTGGACAAGGCACTTGCGACGATCCCCCCGGAGCAGCACAAGCTGATCTATGACAGATGGACGGGTAGACAGGCAGCAGAATCTTTTGACTATCGGTATCTCCTGTATGTACTGGCAGCGCTGCTTCTGATACTGTTTTTGGTGCAATACCGGCAGCGTGTATTGAAGGAGGCAAACCGTGGATTGGCCAGTGCAATAGCCCAAAAAACAGAAGAGAATCTGAAGCAGCAGCAACTGCTTCAGGAGCAATCAAAGCTGGCGGCCATGGGAGAGATGATAGGTGCCATTGCACACCAGTGGCGACAGCCCCTCAATGCCCTGTGGCTCAGTATTCAGAATCTTGAATATGATTTTAATGATGGGAATGTGGACAAAGCATTTGTCAAGCAGTATGTCAAAAAGAATAAAAAAACGATCCGTTTTATGAGCCAGACCATAGATGACTTTAGAAACTTTTTCAGAGTAGACAAGACAAAAGAGCACTTCAGCGCAAAGCAGGCGATTGAGGAGACTGTCTCCATACAGGAAGCGTCATTACAAAAATATGATATAACACTGCAGATCAGTGGTGATGATTTTGACATCCATGGCTTCAAGAGCGAGTTTCAGCAAGTGATACTGAATCTGATCACCAATGCAGCATACGCCCTTAAAAAGAGCCAGGCAGAAGATCCAAAGATCGATATTACCCTAGAGAGTAGAGGCAGAGTGTCTGTCTCTGATAACGCAGAAGGTATCAAGAAGGAGATTTTGCATAGGATTTTTGAGCCCTACTTTACGACCAAAGAGCAGGGAGAGGGTACGGGACTGGGGCTTTATATTTCAAAGGTGATTATGGAGGAGAATATGGGGGCGACCCTGACGGTAGATGAGCGAAAAGGCGGCGGCGCCACCTTTGTAATTGAGTTTGGAAATCGAAGCCAATAGTATTTCTTTTTGAATGGGCTACTCATTCAAGATACTCCATTCATAAAAAGGCATTGCTTCAAATATGATCCCATTGAGTGTGAATCGGTAGCTGTTGGAGACGGTGACGACAGTAACTTTGCAAATTTGATGCTTTTTATAGAGTTGAACCTTGTTATAGGATCTTTGCCAAAAGTTCTCTTCGTTTTCAAAAGCAGAGGGAACAATTAGTTCGCTGTCATGGATAAGGTAGCCATGAATGCTCAGTGCCCGAAAAGAGATCGCATGCTTGAAAAGCGCCAGTACGACGATTGCATCAAAGGTAATGGGGAAGGGTTGGGATTTGCTGAGGTACTTGGAAAGAGCAAAGTCATAGAGGATCATCTTGCGTGCTCCTTTGCCCTCGATGTCATCAATGAAGAGAATCAGCCCCTCTTCGGTAAAGCGTTTGATTGTACGGTAGACCCAGTCTTTGGAGATGCGAAAGTACTCCTTGGCATAGGTGTAGAGCTGATGGGTGGTGACGCGGTGTCCTTGGTAGCGGGCGAGGATTAGCATGAGCCGACTCTCATCCTCATCAAAGCTTCCATGGAAAAAGCTTCGTATCTGCAGGCTGAGTGCAGAGGGTTTGACATCGGTGACGATGGGGAGTGTCCCTACCCTGAGAAAGCGGTTGAAGCCGGACGAGGAGGAGGCACCTCGATCAAAAGAGAGGAACTCCTCGTAATCTAAGGGGTAGAGCGTATAGGTAGGTAGTGCTGCAGAGGGAGGTATCTCTCTGCTGACAAGGATCAGCTGGAAGCAGTGAGGCAGGTGCTCTAGGAACCCTTCATAGTAGTGATCCAGCACCAGCGTCTCTATCTCCTCCTCTTTAATGAATACTTCCAAGGTGCTGCTGTCTATATCCTCTAGGGCAAAGATGGGATCTTGACAGTCTATATAGAGCCAGACCTCTTCCGGCAGTGCATTCAAATAATCCAGTATCAGGGCGGTCTTGCCTGTACCTCGAGCACCGGCCAGTAGAAAGGAGATATCTTCGGGCAAACGGAGTTTTCTGTTGCGGTAGAGAGCATTTTGAGGGGAAAGTTCTCGAAAATATTCCAGTAGGTGCATTTATCTTTCCTCCTTAAAAGGAAACAATTTTTGGAATAATAGCAATTTTTGGCTGAGGGTCAAGTAAATGGTAGAAACGTTTGGGTATAATCTGCGTTCCTAAATTTAGTTGGGGGACGAAAAGCCCGTGCACATCGCACATACCAACGAGTTCTTTAAAGGGTAAAAATGGAAAAAATTAGATTGAAGCTTAAAGCTTATGATCACCGAGTGTTAGACCGCTCTGTTGCATCTATAGTAGATGCAGTTAGACGCACAGGTGCTGAGATCATTGGTCCTGTACCAATGCCAAGCAAGTTCAAACGATACACAGTATTGCGTTCACCACATGTGAATAAAGACAGCCGTGAGCAGTTTGAAATCAGAATTCACGCGAGAATGATCGATATCGTTTCCGCTACATCAGACACAATCGACTCATTGATGAAGCTCGACCTTGCGCCTGAGGTAGAGGTAGAGATCAGATCAATGGACAAGTAGGAGTAAGACATGGAATTTATCGTAGAAAAAATTGGTATGAGCAGAACTGTTGATGTACCAAGTGTTCCTGTTACACTTCTCAAAATCGTTGAGGCGAAAGTCTGTGAAGTCAGAGAGGACGGCAAGGCACTGGTAGCATACCACAGTAGCAAAAAGATCAACAAGAGTATTGAGGGTCAGCAAGCGAAGTTTGGTATCTCAAAAGAGTTTAACAAGTTTATGACTATTGAAGTAGCCGAAGGTACTGAAGCAGGCGATCTGGATACGGCAGCATTGGCTGAAGCATCTGAAATCAAGAGCTCATTCAATACCAAAGGTAGAGGCTTCCAGGGTGGCGTGAAGCGTCACGGTTTCTCTGGCGGTCCTGCATCACATGGTCACCGATTTGGTAGAAGAGTTGGTTCTATCGGTAACGCCGAGTGGCCTGGTCGTGTACAGAAAGGTAAGAAAATGCCTGGACAGTACGGAAACACACAAGTAACAGCGAAAAATGAGGTCATCTCATTTGATGCAGAAAACGGTATCTTGGTTCTCAAGGGCGCAGTCCCCGGTCATAGAGGAGCAAGAGGTATGGTAAGGATCGTGAAATGAGTAAAGCAACAGTAATAAAAATATCAGATCTTCCACAGGCATTCTCTGAAGTGCACCCGCACAATCTATGGCTTTACTGTAAAGCCTATGAAGCGAGCAACAGAGCAAATACTGCACAGACGAAGAATCGTTCTGCGGTCAGAGGCGGCGGAAAGAAGCCTTGGGCCCAGAAGGGTGGCGGACGTGCGAGAGCAGGTTCTTTGAGATCTCCTATCTTTGTAGGTGGTGGTGTAGCGTTTGGTCCAACAACCAATAAAAACTACTTCCAGAAAGTGAACAAGAAGCAGAAGCGTCTGGCATTGATGCATGCTATTGCTGAAAAAGCAGCCAATGAGAAGCTTTTTGTCGTTGATAGCGTCATTGTGGAGTCGGGAAAGACAAAAGATGCCAAAGCACTGATAGATGGATTCAACCAGAGAGATGTATTGGTAGTCAAAGAGATGATCGATGACAAAACATTCCTTGCATTCAGAAACCTTCAGCAGAGCTATCTTGTAGAAGAGAGCGAGCTTAATGCGTATCTTGCAGCAGCGTATCACTCTATTGTGATCGAAAAGTCTGTATTTGAAAAATTGACAAAAGAGAGTTAAGATGGCAGATATTACAGATATTAAAGCGATATTATATACGGAGAAGAGCTTGGATCTTCAAGAAGAGGGCGTCATCGTAGTGCAGACCACGCCTAGAATGACAAAGAACGGACTCAAAGAGGTATTCAGAGAGTACTTCGATATCAAGCCATTGAGAGTAAACTCTATGCGAGTACCGGGTAAAGTCAAGCGATTTAAAGGTATCGAGGGAAAGCGACCAAACAGTAAAAAGTTCTATGTCAAGCTTCCTGAAGATGCAAAAATCGAAAGCCTAGCGGTATAAGGGAGAGAAGATGGCAATAAAATCATATAAACCAACCAGCCCAGGTAGAAGATATATCACAAACTTGGATAGCGGCGACATCACTGCGAAAGCGAGCGTCAGGGCACTGTTGAAAAAACTTCCTGCGCACGCCGGCAGAAACAGCAATGGTAGAATCACTTCTCGTCACAGAGAAGCAGGCGCCAAGAAGCTTTACAGAATCATTGATTTCAAGCGTAACAAATTTGGTGTAGAGGGCACAGTAGCTACTGTTGAGTATGACCCATACAGAAACTGTAGAATCTGTCTGGTCAAGTACACAGACGGTGACAGAAGATACATTCTCAAGCCCAAGGGTCTTGAAGTCGGCGATAAAATCATGGCTGCTGAGAGCGGACTGGATATCAAGCCAGGTATGGCGATGAAGCTGAAAAGTGTCCCTGTGGGTACGCTAGTACACAATATAGAGATGAATCCGGGGCAAGGCGGCAAGATCGCTAGATCAGCTGGCGGTTATGCGCAGATCATGGGTAGAGACGGCAAGTATGTTTCATTGAGACTTCCAAGTGGCGAGATGAGATATATCCTTGGTGAGTGTCTGGCTACGATCGGTACTGTTGGTAACGAAGACTACTCTAACATCGTTGGCGGTAAGGCAGGGCGAAGTAGACACAGAGGTATCAGGCCACAGACTAGAGGTTCTGCAATGAACCCGATCGATCACCCTCACGGCGGTGGTGAAGGTAAGACCAACTCTGGTAGACATCCTGTCTCTCCATGGGGTATGCCAACTAAGGGCTTCAAGACTCGTAAGAAAAAAGCGAGTGACAAGCTAATCATTTCAAGAAAAAAGAAGTAAGGGTAAAGCATGGCTAGATCATTAAAAAAAGGTCCATTTATTGATGCACACCTTATGAAAAAAGTGCTCAAGGCAAAAGAAGAGGGCTCCACAAAGCCTATCAAAACATGGTCAAGACGCTCAGTGATTTTCCCTGAGATGATCGGTTTGACACTCAATGTTCACAATGGCAGAAAATTTGTACCTGTGTTTGTCACAGAAAATCATGTAGGATACAAACTCGGTGAATTTGCACCGACGCGTACCTTCAAGGGTCACAAAGGTTCAGTCCAGAAGAAGGTGGGATAATGAGTACTGCAACACTAAAATTCATCAGAGTCTCTCCTACCAAAGCAAGATTGATCGCAAGAGAAGTACAGGGCATGAATGCTGAGTTGGCTTTGGCGGCGTTGGAGTTTATGCCAAACAAAGCAGCAGGCATCATCGCTAAAGTGATCGCATCAGCAGTGGCCAATGGTGATTTTGAACCTGAAGAGGTCATCATCACCTCATGCCGCGTGGATAAAGCTGCGGTCATGAAACGATGGAGACCAAGAGCCAGAGGTACGGCAACACGTATTCTCAAGCCTACGGCACATATCTTTGTCGAAGTGACAGAGAGTGCATCTGTAGAGGCTGCAAAAGCAACACCGGCAAAAGAGGCAGCCAAAAAAACAGAGAAGAAAGTGACTGCTAAAAAAGAGGCAGTAAAACCAGCGGCAAAAAAGGCAGAAAACAAGGGCGATGATCTCACCAAGATCAAAGGCATTGGCAAAGTCTATGCTGGGAAACTTCAAGCTGAAGGCATTGAAACCTTTGAAGCCGTTGCCAACATGACACAAGAGCAGATCGATATGATGGAAGAGAAGTATAGCTTTAAGGGTGACTTCAGAGACTCAATCGCAGATGCCAAAAATTTCGTAACTAAAAAGGAGGCGTAAGTATGGGTCAGAAAGTTAATCCGATAAGCCTTAGACTTGGGATCAATAGAAACTGGGAATCACGATGGTTTCCAGCCAAAGGCAGAACCTCTGAATTTATTGCGGAAGATTATAAGATCAGAACTTTCCTCAAAAAAGAAGTTTTTTATGCAGGTGTGAGTAATATCATCATCGAGAGAACTGTAAAAAAGATCAGAGTTACACTTGTCACTGCAAGACCAGGTATTATTATCGGTAAAAAAGGTGCAGATATCGAGAAGCTCAAAGCAAATCTCATTAAAATGATCGGTAAAGATGTGGCACTCAATATCAAAGAAGAGAAGAGACCACAGGCTTCTGCTCAACTGGCTGCTGAGAATGTAGCGACACAGCTTGAGAGAAGAATTGCCTTTAGAAGAGCCATGAAAAAAGTGATTCAGGGTGCTCTGAAGTCTGGCGCAAAAGGGATCAAGATCCAGGTTGCCGGCAGACTGGGTGGCGCAGAAATGGCACGAACTGAATGGTATCTCGAGGGAAGAGTGCCTCTGCATACATTGAGAGCCAAAATTGATTATGGTTTTGCCGAAGCACAGACGACTTACGGCATCATTGGGATCAAAGTATGGATCTTCAAGGGTGAAGTACTTCAGAAGGGTATTCAAGCCGAGCCAAAAGAGAGCAAAGGCGGAAGAAGACCTGCAAGAAAGAGAGGTGAATAATCATGCTAATGCCTAAACGAACCAAATGGAGAAAGCAGCAAAAAGGTCGCAGCCGTGGAAAATCATTCCGTGGTAATAAGATCGAATTTGGTGATATCGCATTGAAAGCAACAGAAGGCGGAAGAATCGACTCTCGTCAGATCGAAGCAGCGCGTGTGACCATGACAAGAAAAGTTAACAGAACTGGCAAGACATGGATCCGTGTATTTCCGGACAAGCCTCTGACAGCCAAGCCACTCGAAACCAGAATGGGTAAAGGTAAGGGTGCTGTAGACAAGTGGGTGATGAATATCAAGCCCGGAAGAGTTATATTTGAAATGGCAGGTGTAGAGGAATCGTTGGCAAGAGCCGCATTGACTCTGGCAAGACACAAGCTTCCATTCAAAACCAAAATCATCACACTAAAGGATAGTAATGAAATATACTGATATTAGTGACAAAAGCATCGCAGAACTAACTGAGATGCTCAAAGAGAAAAAGCTTGAGATCTTCACACTGAAGGCCAAGCTCAAGACAATGCAGCTGACAAATACAAGTGAGCTAAGAGATGCGAAAAAAGATATCGCACGAATCCAGACGGCGTTGACCGCTGCCAGATCTAAGTAAAGGGTAAAGCATGCCAAAAAGAGTAATATCAGGAACAGTGATCAAGAAGGCTGGCGATAAGACAGCCACTGTTTTGGTTGAAAGAAAAGTACTTCACCCAAGATATCACAAAACTGTAAAAAGATTTAAAAAATACCTTATTCATGATGAGAAGAACGAAATCAATGTAGGGGACACTGTCTCTGCTGTAGAGTGTCGTCCACTCTCCAAAAGCAAGTCATTCCGCCTTCTTGAGATCACGAAGAGAGGAGAGGTGTAATGATTCAGGGATTTACAAGATTAACCGTTGCTGACAACAGTGGCGCAAAAGAGATCATGTGTATCAAGGTTCTGGGTGGTTCCAAGAGAAGATATGCATCAGTAGGCGATGTGATCGTTGCTTCTGTCAAAAAAGCACTTCCGGATGGAAAAGTCAAGAAGGGTAAAGTAGTCAAGGCAGTGGTGGTTCGCACCAAAAAAGAGATCCAGAGAGAGAATGGCTCATTGATCAGATTTGATGACAATGCAGCAGTGATCCTGGATGAGAAAAAAGAGCCTGTAGGGACACGAATTTTCGGCCCTGTCAGTAGAGAGATCCGTTATTCAGGTTTTATGAAGATCGTCTCGCTTGCACCGGAGGTATGGTAATGGCAAAGAAATTTAAGATAAAAAAAGGTGACCAGGTCATGGTTATCGCTGGTGATGACAAAGGTAAAACTGCAGAGGTGCTGAAAGTGCTGACCAAAAAAGATGCCGTCATTGTCGCAGGATGCAAGATAGCTAAAAAAGCTGTCAAGCCAAACGAAGAGAACAAAGAGGGGGGTTTCATGAATGTTGAAATGCCTATCCATATCTCAAATGTTAAAAAAGTAGAGGGCTAATATCATGAGCAGAATGAAGCAGAAATATAATGACATCGTTCCTGCCCTTCGTGAAGAGCTAGAGATTGCCAATGTCATGGAAACGCCTAAACTTGAGAAAATCGTTATCTCTGTAGGTGCCGGTGAAGAAGGTAGAGACAACAAGCTGATTCAGAACATGGCAGACACAATCTCGCTTATTGCCGGACAAAAAGCAGTGATCGTGATGGCAAAAAAGTCTGTTGCGGGCTTTAAAGCCAGAGAGGGTGCTCCTAGTGGTATCAAAGTGACACTCAGAGGTGCAAATATGCTTAACTTCTTTGATAAACTTGTCTCTATTGCACTGCCAAGAGTAAAGGACTTTAGAGGAACACCAAGAAAAGGCTTCGATGGTCGTGGTAACTATAACTTCGGCCTAGACGAGCAGTTGATGTTTCCTGAAGTTGTTTTTGACAATATCCTCAAAACGCACGGCATGAATATCACAATTGTCACAAGCAGTGACAGCGACAAAGAGGCATTTGCACTTCTCGAGAAGTTGGGCATGCCATTTGCTAAAGGGAGAAAATAATGGCTAAAAAGTCCATGATCAACAAGCAGCAGAGAAAACCTAAGTTCGCTGTAAGGGCGTATACCAGATGTAACATTTGCGGAAGACCACACTCAGTCTATAGAGATTTTGGTCTGTGCAGAATATGTTTAAGAAAAATGGCCTCAGAGGGTCAAATCCCCGGCATGCGCAAAGCAAGCTGGTAACAAGGAGTAAAAGATGATGACAGATATAATTGCAGACTCTCTTACTCGAATAAGAAATGCTGCGACAAGAAGACTCGATACTACGGTTCTTCTTCACTCAAAGACGATTGAGGCAATTGTTTCTATTCTTGTAGAGAAGGAATACCTTGAGAGTTATAGCGTGAAAGAAGATGGCAACAAAAAGACGATCAAAGTCGTACTGAAGTATGATGAGAAAGGCTTTACAGTGATCAATGAGATGAAAAAGATCTCTAAGCCTGGACGAAGAGTCTATAAGGGCAAGGATGAAATCAGATCATTTAAAAATAACTATGGAACACTGATCGTGTCTACCAGCAAAGGTATACTTCCTAACGATGAAGCATACAAGTTGGGCACAGGCGGCGAAGTGCTCTGCAGTATCTGGTAAGGAGGTAGGAGATGTCAAGAGTTGGAAAAAACCCTGTTGTTATCCCTAGCGGTATCGAGGTATCTGTAGACGGTGCGGTGATTGTAGCCAAAAAGGGCAACAATGAGAAGAAACTTGATACTCACGGTAGAGTGGGTATCGAGATCAAAGAGAATGAAGTTGTTCTCTCACGGGCAGGTGAGGACAAGCAGTCTTCAGCCTATTGGGGCACCTATAGGGCGCTACTTGCAAATATCATGGAGGGTCTGGACAAAGGTTTCAAGAAATCTTTGGAGATCAA
>JALWVW010000330.1 GCA_027079365.1 Campylobacteraceae bacterium
GCCCCATAAAAACCTGTCTTCCTGTCTGTCCGTGCGTATGCGCATGGTACCAGCAGGTACTGGCATGCTGATCGATCACCATATCTGCGCGCCAGCTTGTCCCTGCAGGGATCTTGCTGTGGGGCCCTCCATCACTGTCTCCTCTGACCTTGAGACCATGCCAGTGCAGTGTGGTAAGTTCGCCCAGACTGTTTTTGACATTGATCTGCACCTTGTCTCCTTGCTGCACCCGTATCGTTTCCCCCAGATAGTCAGCGTTGACCCCATAAGTATCTGTTTTTGCATCTTTGAAAAACGCTACTTCCCCTTCCCGCACATGCAGATCAAATACCTTGGTGCCCTCTTTCATGGTGTAAGGCACCAATGCTGGTATCGGTAACTTTTGGGTAAAGGTATCATAAGGGGTGTTGCCCTTGGCACACCCCACCAATGGTGCCAGCGCCAAAGCGGAACCTGCCATCAAAAAATTTCTTCGTTTCATACTTGCATCCTTTTTTCTAATAGAAAAAGTATAGGCAACGAATGTGCAAACTTTGTGCACGGTTGATTCTGGGGAATATACTGAGAATATTACTTTATCTAGGCTAGAGCAGTGCGGAGATAGAGAAGGCCTATGACTCTCCTGCCTACCAAAGAATTACTGGAAAACAGACAGCGACAGTGTAAAAAAAGGGGGGGGGTTCTGGCGCTACTTCAGTCCATGTTCTACTTTGAAATGTGCAATACAGTTGGTACAGTCTTGCACCTTGTTGGTTTCGATGACATTACTGAGTGCCTCTGGCTCCAGTATCAGGATATCACCTGCCTTCAATCCTTCGATATATCCTTCGTTTTTAAACTTTTTCAATATACGAGAGAGTGTTTCGGGTGTAATGTTCAGTATTGAGGCGATCTCGTTATACTTAAGCTTTTGAAATATCTCTGATTTTTCCAAGAGGAGCTTGGCTACCTTCGCTTCGGAAGAGAAAATAGTCTCTTTATGTATAAGCGATGAAAGTACCATGATCTTTGCCGTCAATGATTTGATCATCTCCAAAGCAAAAACACTATCCTCAAGATTATTGACTACAAAATCTCTAGGAATGTAGGCTATCTTTCCTTCTGTCACAAACTCACAGGTGGCAGGAAACGGCACCTCTTCGAAACAGGCATACTCTCCCAAAACCGAAGGAGCCGTAAAACGGTTTATCTGCACCTGCGTACCCTTGGGAGAGGTTTTGTAGAGCTTGACTGTCCCTTCCAGTACCACATAGATATGCTGGCTTTCGTCCTCTTCATAAAAGACAATGCCACCCTTGCTGTAAGGTTTGATCAGGGATTGCTTTTTGATCTTTTCTAGATTCTCATCGCTGAGTTTGGAAAAGAGCTGAATATCTCTAAGTCTATCCATGATATTTCCTCCCTCTGGATTTTATTTAGGGAGAAGTATAGCACAGATTGATATAGATCAAGTATAAATAAGAGTTTTTTTATCCTGATAAGAGTGGCTAGGGGGTTTCAAACCAGCTCAGTTGCTCCCGTAACCTCACGACTTCACCTACCACGATCAGTGCAGGTGTCGGGAGATCTTTTGCTTTCTCATAGATATCCTCAAGCGTTCCTACCACGGTCTTCTCATCTGGCCTGGTACCCCTACTGATCACTGCAATGGGGTAGTTTTTTGGCTTACCGATCTCCATAAGCTTTTGGGTAATGACCTTGAGGCGATGTAGACCCATCAGGAAGATGATTGTGTCATCGGTCTTGTAGTTCTCCCAAGGGATTTGCGAATGGGATTTATTGGTCGACTCATGCCCCGTCACTACCCGAAACGATACAGTAATACCCCGATGTGTTACCGGGATACCCGCATACTCCGGTACCGCGATCGCCGAGGTTACACCGGGGATAAATTCAAATGTAACCCCTCTTTCATACAGATAGATCCCCTCTTCGCCTCCCCGCCCAAAGACAAAGGGGTCGCCTCCCTTGAGCCGCACCACTGTGTCATATTTGAGCGCTGCCTGATAGATCTCTTCATTGATCTCCTCCTGCGGAAGCGTATGGTGAGAGTCCTCCTTGCCTACATAGATGAATTCACAGCCATTTTTGGCCTCTGCCAAAATATCTGGATTGGCAAGCCGATCATAGATAATCACATCTGCTTCCCTCACAACGCGCAATGCCTTGACTGTCAGTAGATCAATATCACCAGGGCCTGCACCTGTCAAATACACTTTTCCCATTAGTTGACCCCTCTGGTCTCTGCTTCTGTCAAATAGCATGACGGGTCTTCTGCCCACATATCGCCGTAGATGGCATACGCCCTGCTTCGGGAGCCTCCGTTACAGATATTCAGATACTGGCACGATGCGCATTTTCCGCCCAATTCTCTGGGATGTACCCTCAGTTTTTGCAGCAATGTTACAGGCTTGTCTGTCCAGATGTCCGTAAAGTCCTGTGTCAAGATATTGCCAATCTTCTCCGGAAAGAAGGGATCAGGCTTGACAAAACCTTCCGAATCGATATTGAGCAGTTTACGCCCTGCCGAGTTGCCACCCCATGCGATGAGGCGCTTTTTCATCTCCTCTGCATGTTCAGGGTATTTCTGTATAAACTTATCATAAAAGAGTATAGCATCCATCTCCATATTGCCTGTAACAATTTCGATATCTCTGCCAGTCTCATGGTACTCAAATGCCTTGTCCAGGATGAAATTTACTGCTTTGATACGCTGTGCTTTGCTCAGATCCATCTCTAGATTGTCAAGTCCTCTCCCGCTGTAGACCAGGTGAGAGATGTAGATCTTGGGTATCTCATGCTGCTCTGCAAGATCAAAGATAAATGCCAGGTCATCGTAGGTATCTTTGGTCATAGTAAAACGGATACCCACCTTGGTCTTTCCGTAGCTATTGAGCAGATCAACGGCTTTCATCGATTCTTTGAAAGAGCCTTTGAGCCCGCGAAACTTGTCATGCACCTCTTCACTGCCATCGATACTGATCCCGACATAGTCAAAGGTATCCAGAATCTTTTCGGCATTGGAGGTTTTGGTATAGAGCCCATTGGTAGAGAGATAGGTGACAATACCCAGCTCTTTGCATCTGGCAGCAATATCGTAGATATCTTTTCTTGTCAGCGGCTCTCCACCCGAGAAGATCAAAAACTTCACCCCATTTGCCTTGAGCTTAGGGAGGGCTTCCATGATATTTTCTGTACTCAGCACATCTGTTGAGTCCAGATCTGCCCTGGAGTAGCAGTGCAGGCAGCTGAGATTGCAACGGTTGGTGAAGTTCCAGATCGCGATACTGCCATCAAGTATCCGAGAGGGCTTTCCCTCAGTGACAGACTTAAGTAGGTTGGAGAGTCTAAACATTATTTTTTGCCTTTGGTAGTATTGTGCTCTTCATAACTAAGTATATAAGTAGTAATCGCTTTGAGTTCATCTTCCTTAAGCTGGAAGGCGGGCATCGCATTGCGCCTATACCCCAGTACCTTGGAGACCGATTTTGGATCAGTAATCATCGCCCTGATCGTAGCAGCATCTCTTTTGGAGGCAATCTCGGAAAATGAAGGACCGAATGCTACAGCCGTCTGGTGATGACAGCCCCAGCAATAGGTCTCAAAGACCTTTTTCCCGTTCTGGGCAGAAAGCGTCTCCTGGAAAAAGAGAAGCATAAAAAACACTGTAATGATTTTTCTCATGA
>JALWVW010000331.1 GCA_027079365.1 Campylobacteraceae bacterium
ATGTTCAGTAAAAATGGTATTCCACTCTATTATCAGCTCAAAGAGTATTTACTCAAAGAGATAAGAGACCGCTATCAAGCGGGAGATCTTCTGCCTTCTGAAGCTGAAATTGAGCGGCGATACGGTGTCAGCCGCATTACAGTTCGCAAGGCAATAGAGGAACTCTCCAGAGAAGGAATCGTGGTCAAAAAGCAGGGAAAAGGCACCTTCGTGATGGAGGAGAAAATCCTTTATGACGCCAACATCATCGGATCACTTACGCAGAGACTTGAAGCACAGGAGCATCAGCTACAGACACGATCGATCGAGTACATTACGATCTCTGAAGCACACCATGCCAAAACACTGCTTCAGTGCGACACGCTACTGTGCATCAAGCGTTTCCGCATACTTGATGGTATTCCCTTTGCACTGATGCTCAATTACATAGATAGCACCAAAGTACCAAAATTACAAGAAAAGTTCAATATCGAATCTCTCTATCGTTTTTACAAAGAAGCGTATGATATCACCTTCTATCATGCCGAAGAGACTGTAGAGGCCAAGGCAGCCACCAAAGAACAAGCAAAAAAACTGGGTATTCCCCATAATGCTCCGCTACTTAGTCTACAGCGGCTCTCTTACAGCAAAGACAACACACCCATGGAGTATTCCGATATTGTAATCAAGGCTGACATGTACAAGCACAAGATCGTCTTGAAAAAATCCTGATCACCCAGATACTATAAATATCACGCCAGAAAATCTGTAAATACACTTTTAACACCATAAGAAAACATCCGCGCTTTCTCTTCTGGGGTGTTGACCGTGTAGACATTTACGATGACACCCGCCGCATTGAGCTCTCTGACCAGTGCCTCAGTGACGATCTCAACATTACAATGATAGCATCGCACTCCCATATCTGCCAAATATGAAACCAGCATATCGGGATGGGCATGCTCCTGAAGTACTGCCCTCTCCATAGATGGAGCAAGTAAACCAACTTGTGCAATATAGCGGTGATTAAACGAGGAGAGCAGCACCTCTGTCTCCATACCTGTCTCCTCGATCACAGCGAGGGTCTTTGGCACAGCAAAAGTATCAAAGGAAGTATTGGACATATCTTTGATCTCTATATTGACGGGCACCTGGTGCTGCTTACAAAAAGAGAGTGCCTCCGTCAGTGTCATAATATGCTGTATCGGAAGCGCTGCCAATACCGCCCTATCCACACTACCAGAAGCGATTGCACCAAAAGGATCCTGAACGGCAAACCAAGAGGAGAAGTCAAGTTGCAGGAGTGCTGCATAGGTGTAGTCAACTACCGCATAAGGAGGGTAAAATCCTTCTCTACGTACTGCATCACTGGTGCGCTCCAGTGTATCATCATGGACAATGACAGGGACGCCATCTTTGGAGAAGCCCACATCCAATTCTATAAAATCACATTTACCAAGACTGGCTTCAAATGCACTCAGTGTATTTTCTGCCCTTACCGCCCTGTATCCACGGTGCGCAGCGATCAACCCTGCTGCTGAAAACCTATCCCAAAAACCCATCATTGTGACCTGGAACCATCCTCATAATAGACCTTCTCATCCAGATACTCATGATGATGGATACGAAGCATCTCATCCTTCTCAAGCGTCATGACGGCATAGGTGGGTCGTTCCCTGTTGGTCAGATACTCCAGCTTCTCGTGAGGTTGATAGGAGACCTGGAATGTCGTACTACGCGTCGCATGCATACTAAGTGCACCTCGACTCACATGCATGATGCGATGCAGGTGCCCAAAAGTAATATGTTTGATATTTTTTCGCTTATCCACAAGTGCCCAAAATGCCTCTTTACTGCGAAAATCCGCCTCCACATCCATCTCGTAGAGCCCTGAATCCACAGGGTGATGGTGCATAAAGATATATAGAGGCTGTTTTCTATATTTTACCAGTGCCTTCTTAAACCACTTGAGGCGTTTTTCACAAAGCTCACCATAGCGCTCACCCTCTACCAACGTATCCAGAAAGAGAAATGCTCTCCCCTCTATCTCCTGAACATACTGCACAAAGCCCCCATTAAAATACTCGGGGAAAAGCTTTCTAAACGCATCACGCATATCGTGGTTTCCCAAAATAGGATAGATGGGTATTTTTGATTTTTTAATGATTTTTAAGAGAACCCCATAGGCACCTTCTGATGCGACATCAGCCAAATCACCAGTAATGACAATAAATGCTGCATCTGCATGGAACTGGTTGATACTCTTAATGGCACGCTTGAGTCTATAGGCAGGGTTAAGTCCATAGACATTTCCCCTGTCGACACCCGAAAGATGGGTATCTGTAATCTGTATGATTTTCACGCTGTTCTTCTACTTTTTTCTACTGACAAAGAGATTGATCATCGCCACAACAGTAATGAAAAGCACCACCAGAAAAGAGACTGCATTAAGCACTGGCGTAGAACTAAATTTAATTCTGGAGTAGAGATCTACCGGAAGTGTCGGATCAGAACCCACCAAAAAGATCGTGGTGTTGAAGTTTGAGAAGCTCATCAAAAATGCAACCACAAAAGCACCAATAATTGCAGGCTTAAGGAAGGGGATTGTCACATAGCGGATAGACTCCAGTCGTGTAGCCTTCAGACTCAATGCGGCCTCTTCAAGTGTGGGGTCAAATTTCTTGAGTCTGGCACTCACCAGCAGCATCACATAGGTCGCGCCAAATGAGAACTGTCCAAAAACCACCAGCCAGAAGCCTGGACTGAATACTTCTGCATCAATCCCGTATTTGGTCTCCAATATACCCCCTACGTAAGTAGAACTTAGCAAAATAGAAATACCCAGAATAACCCCGGGTATAATCAGTGGCGCAATGGCGAAGAAGTACAACAAGCCTTTCAGTTTGAATTTTTCCTCTTCAAACAATAACGCTGCTATCGTACCCACTATGGTAGAGAGCACCGCCATAGCAAATGCTGTTTCGATACTGATCCATATACTCTGCAAGAGATTTTCATCGGCAAAAAGACCCGTTCGCTCATTGGTATTGGCAAAAAACCAGTCCAATGTGAAACCTTTCCATGGTAATGCTATAAAGTTGGAGTCGTTAAATGCCAAAATGACCACCGCAATAAGCGGAATCAGCAAAAAGGCAAAAAACAAAAGTGCGTAAACCCTATACCCAGTCTTATACAGGGGCGAATTAGGAAGTGATCGTATCATGATTATTGCCCTACCTTATCAAGTTTTTGTCCGGAAACCTTCAGTGCTACCCAGATTACTATTGAAGAGAGCATCAGTAGCAGGAAGCCAAAGGCAGCACCAGTATTCCAGTTGAAGGTCATCAGGAATTGATTATATATCTGCTCGGTAAACCATAGTGAACTTTTCCCACCCAGAATATTGGGTGCTACATAATCACCGATTACCAACATAAAGACAATAATCGCACCATTGGTGATACCAGGCATAGCATGTGGAATAATAATACGCCGGAAGATCGTCAACTTGGAAGCACCCAGATCACTGGCCGCCTCTATCAAAGAATCATCCAGACTCTCCAGCGTCGTCATCACAGGAAGAATCATAAACAACATAGACATATAAAGCAGCCCGATCGTCATACTGACATTCGTATACAGGAGCCGAATAGGCTTCTCTATCATACCTGTCCAAATCAAAAATTCATTGATTGC